>JAAHGR010000087.1 GCA_010672425.1 Symploca sp. SIO2E6 | reverse complement strand
CCGGTTTTTCGATTATGCACCTGTTTCGTTTCTTAAACGCTTTTGATCAAGATGTCGAAATTGTAGTAAAAACAACACCATTATCCGATTCACAGGCTCGCACGCGGGTTGTTGCTCTGTGAAGAACTAAATTCTGGAACAGGCTTCGATTAGGGAGCAAGATGCTCCCACTACTAGATTTGCGATCAGCTTTATAAAGCATCGAAGACATAAACATCTGCATTTTGAGGAGGATCTTGATCGTAACCACCATCCCACTCATTTTCATCAAGAAACTTTAAGGAAACTTCTGGGTGAACCTTGTCCCATTGATTCTGGATAGCTGTTTGAAATTGCTCAATCCGAGGAACATAGGGATACAGTCCCACGGTTAACTCTGTCGGGTTAGCCAATGCTGTTCCTGTTCTTGACATCAACATCGTCAAGAGTAAAACCAGTATTAAGCCGCAATTAAGGAATTTTCTCATCGTTCTCTGGTAAAATACTCATTGAGCTCATCCTACAAGATTTGCGATCGCGCAAGCTTGCGGGAGCAAGTAAATCAGCGAAAGCTGGTGCTGTAGGCAATCACAACTCACTCATCAATGACTACTGCAGAAACTGTCTATGAACTCGTCAAAGCCTTGCCCGAAGACCAAGCCAATATGGTATTGGCTTTTGCAGAGTTTTTGCACCTAAAATTTCCGTCGCACCCATCTCCTACATCACAATTGCTTTCTAGCTACTTGGGCATTTTAAAAGATTCCCCCAACTTTAACGAAGACCCGGTAGAAATTCAACAGGTACTACGCAGTGAGTGGGAGTAAATTTTTACTTGACACCAATTTTGTCATTGGCTTGCTCAAAGGGAATGAGCAAGTTGTTAAATACCTTATGGAACATTCTATTAAAATTAGTGAGTGTGCATACAGCTTTATCTCCCGCATTGAACTCTTGAGTTATTCCAACATCACCAACTCAGAGATCGTTGAGATTACAACTCTCCTCAACGCCATGCAATACCTAGCAATGACTCCAGCAATTGAAAATACTACTATTACTATTCGTCGTCAGTACACCCTGAAAGTCCCAGATGCTATCATCGCTGCAATGGCTCTAGAGAAAAACTTAGAACTCCTAACTCTTGATCGTAAGTTGGCAAATCGGATGAAAGAAATTCTAACACAGGCTAATAACATTAGCTAATAGGGAGCAAGATGCTCCCACTAGATTTGCGATCAGCGCAAGCTGGTGCCGAAGGCGATCGCGTCTTAGTAAAGATTAGTAGATCTCGTAGGGTGTGTATACCCAACGGGGATGCTTCGCTTAGAGCGTAACGAAGTGAAGCGTAACGCACCACTGAGCACCTGAAGAACAGCGATCGCTTCTAAACCTGCAATTTTTCTCCATCATCCCTTATAATACAATAGCCTCTTGTAGCACTCGTTCACGAATCCGTATTAAGATTGGGGTAGGGGCGGGTTCACCAACCATTTAACCTAGCAACAAATCAATCTGGTAAACCCGCCCCGGTTTGCCCAGAGGTAACCAGTGTGATGATACCGGTGCGGGTGCGAGTTAAGTTATCGTTGAAGAGCAAAGATCACTGAGCGAAACTCGTGCCAAACTTGCTTTACTCCTTCTTACCCTTACAGAACTACAAAAGTCATCAGAGTTAATGCAAGATGATAAGGAAAAAGACCTCTTTAGTAGCTAAGCTTAATTGTGGGAGTGTCAAATGCTATTCAAGTTAGAGCCTCAATTACAAGAACGTTTAAGCATATCGACAGAAGAGATTGTCCAATTTTGTCAACGTTGGAACATTACTGAATTGGCTCTATTTGGATCAGTGTTAAATGACCAATTCCACACTAAAAGTGACATTGATATCCTGATTCGTCTTGCACCCAAAACCCGCCAAGGTTTATTAACCCTTGCGAAGATTAAACATGACTTGGAAGCTAGTACAGGTCGAGTTGTCGATATTGTCCTGAAAGAATCAATTGAGAACAGCGACAACTGGATTCGTCGTAATGAAATTCTGAAGACAGCTCAGGTGATTTATGAACAGAGATAAGGCATGACTCCTAGATATCGTTAACGCAGCACAGCGAGTTCTGCAATTTGCTGAAGGACTGGATAAATCTGTACTGGCAAACAATGAAGAAAAACAGTCCGCTATTCTCTATCAAGTCATCGTTATGGGAGAAGCCACTAAACGCTTGTCATCTGAGTTTCGAGCACAGCATCCTGAGATTCCCTGGAAAGATATTGCCGGAATGCGAGATATCCTAGCACATCAATACGATAGAGTTAATCTCAATACACTTTGGGATGTTATTCAAACTGATGTCCCGGAACTTCTGGCATTACTTGAGGCACTCAATGATATCTAACAAATTAGAGACGTAGGGTGGGCATTGTTAACAATCTCCAACAGCTGCAATATAATTAGGGAGCAATGCCCACCTCAGGTTTTCTCCCCCAATGAGGATTGGTGGACACTCAATGGGTAAGTGATTAGTCCAATTGTCGAAAAGCTTCAATTTGCCCACCCTACGAGATTTGCTAGCTTTATGCGCATCCTCAATAGAGGTTGGTCAAGCAAAGAAAAAAGAGTTGTTCGCGTAATTTTTTTTGTTATACTGACAACATGAGAGAAGCATTTTCGTTAAATCGCGAATTTGACTATGTTCGGTTGGATGGTTTGCGCCGAGCTACTGGTCAGCCTGCCCATGAGTGGGATATTTATATAGTTAAAGAGTTGATTGACAATGCTTTGGATGCTGACGAAAGCTTATGGCAAGACGGTGTAACTGTGTTACATCCTCATCATATCCTTATAGAATATATTAGTATACCAAAACTTCAGTCTCAGCAATTATTTATTCAAGTCACTAACAATGCAATTTTCCCCGTCTCGAAGATAGAGGATATTTTTGCTACACAATCTTATACCTCACACAAAGCATTTTTTAAAGGTTTGATGCGTGGTGCTTTGGGTAACGCCCTCAAAACCCTGCTGGGGATTCCTTACGCACTACGTCACCGAGTTGCCGGTGATTGGAACCCTGAACTTAAGCCTTTGTCTATTCGTTGCAACGGGGTGGAGTATTTACCCCGTTATGTGATAGATTCTACAGCTCAAACAATCGGCTTCGAGTATTTGGAAAAACCATGTCGATTCACAAAGGGGACAGCAATTAGAGTTGGAGTGGATCACTTTGTCCAGGAAATACCCCGCACCCTAGAGCAAATCCAAAGCTTCGCTGAGAAATATCACTTATGCAACCCTCATGCCCAGTTTAGCTGGACGGTAGAAATTCAGGGGCAGGAGTGGACAAAGAAATATTCAGCTGATGCTGACTGGAGAGGTAAGTTTCGAGGAATTGCACCTGTCCAGTGGTACTCGCCAACAGCGTTTCAAGACTTACTGGGTGCTTTGTATCGGAAGCAAAATACTAATGAGTTACCCGTAAAAACAATATGTGACTGTTTTGTGGGACTCGATAGCGGAACAGCACCTATCGCCCAAATAATCGATTCTTTTGGTCAGGATGGATTGACAGCAACCGAAATTGAAAGTGCATCTGCCACCCAACTATACCGAATATTGTGCCGCTACAGTCCTCACTTTGACTCAATTAGTTTAGGCAATATCGGAACTAAGCATATCCAATCAGTATTGACTCAGGCACTACCAGTGGATGGCAAAGTTTTTTACGAAATTGCCACTGATGCTGGCGATGACCCCAATATGCCTTTTGTGATTGAAGTAGCTGTGGCTCACCTCAAGGAAAGTGAACTCCAGGGTGGGAAGCGGCAGGTATGGACAGCAATCAATTTTACACATACTTATGCTGACCCGTTTCTCCGCCGATGGCTGTTTGTACCAATTCAAACAGAGCAACCAGTGTTGGGACTACGGGGATTTTTGGATGCCTATAGTCTGCGGGAAGACATCCCTGTAATCTTTTTTCTGCATCTAATTTGTCCCAATGTAGAACACAGCGAGTTTAGTAAAACTGATATCAATCACTTACCCTTCAAACAAATATTGGGTAAGGTTTTAGACAAACTATTGGTGGCATTTAGAGAGGCACGAGAAGAAGAAGAACTACAGTTAGAGAAATCTATATTTGCAGCACTAGACTCGATCCTAGGCGAAGTAGACAAGAATGAGCGATTTGCTCCTGGTCAGTTATTGGAGAAACTGAAAGCTCGATTACAACAAAATCCAGTTTTTGCTGATTGGCTGCAAACACCAGATGCTATCAACCGTCTACAAACGTATATCGAGCGCTACAATAGTAAAGATGCTACCTTTGCTCATCGTGTAATACGTCTACAAGAAGATGCTCATCGTATAATACGTCCACAAGAAGAAATAATGTCTGTTCCTTGGCATCCCAATCACCATTTCTCTGTGTTGACGGGAGAAGTCTCTCGTGTTCTGTTGACTCAGTATCACGTTAACAAAATACTCTACGTGCGAGTGAGAGAACTTGAGCAAGTGGTTATTCACAATGGCTGGTTGTGCCGAATGGACATGGCTTTGTTGCATAACCAAAATAGTGATGAAGAGCTAAAAGCTGCTTTAGTAGAATGTCTCGATAGGACTAAGTTACCAATTTTGGTGTTACACAACGTTGAAGAAGATGAGTACAGGACAGTCAAACAAATGCGTGAATGGCTGAGGGAGGAGAATAAAAATACTGCCCAAATTGTTGACTTGGGGTTGAATCTGCCTGATAGCTTACACACATCTGTTCAGCCCACCAAACTAATGCAGATGATGCCTGGTGAGCTAGCCAACTGGTTGTTAAGGCGATTTGATGTACTCGGTATTCCCACGAAGTATTTACCAGAAGATGCTGAAATCCGTCAGGAAATTTCAACAAAATTTGAGCAGCTACTCCAAGGATATTTGTTGGAAACTGTGTGGTATCGGTTGAAAATGCCACGCTTATTGGGTGATATAGACCGACAGCTAAATTTCACCCAGACAATGATGAACCAAAAGTTAGATGAGCAGCTTAAGCATAGTCTGCTAGAGGAAGCTAGTAATAACTCGTACACTGCCGTATTAGAAAAAGTAACTACAGATTTTTTCCGGAATTTCATGCAAGATCAGGGTCTCAAAATTGATAGAATGCTCGATGAACAATTAAAGGGTATAAGAGAGGTATAAGAAAAGTGAGCCAAGACAAATCAGGAAATGGAAATGGACTACATCCGCTATACCAGGATTACCTTCGGCAAAAGTGCTTTATTGCCTACAGCGAAAAAGCGTCTTGGACTGAAGATCTGTTATCTGCTTGCGAAGAAGTAATATCCGAATCACCGTTGAACCTACAATTGGATTATGCCCGCAAGCATTTTGAGCCTGATGTTCCCTTGCGAGAAAAAGCCTTGGAAATTATAGCCAATGCCCGATGTGGTATTTATGATCTATCTTATTGGCGGGATTCTTCAGGCGAATGGCAAATGCCCTACAATGTACTAATCGAATTAGGGATGGCGATCGCTCTCAACCGACCGATACTTTTACTCCGTCATGCCAATAATAAAAAATTACAGTTACCTGAATGCCTAAAGGGTCTGAGTGATTATATTATAGTATTCAGAGGACATACTACACTAAAAAGACTATTAAAAGAAAAAGATGCACTCAAGTGGTTGTATTCTTGTTCGGAATTTTCTCCCGAACGGGGTTGGTGGAACCGTTTTTGTATCTTTGGTCACCAACTATGTGATTACCGGGCAATCCACCCACGCGGCACACATCTGGGACAAACCAATCTGAGATGCCATATATCAGATAGTCCAGATGGTAGGGAAGACTTCCGGGGTGTAATTGAAGAAGTATTGGAACGCTTCAATGATATAACTTATAGTTACACAGACAAACTTTCTTTCACAGAAGGTTACAAATTTTTGCTGTGCAGCCATTGCCAAACTGTGCGCTCAACTTCATTTGCGATTTACCGCATTACGCCTAACAGTCCACCAGAGATGTTTATTTCTATTGGAATGAGTATTGCTGTAGAAAAGCAATTTAATTATAAAATTCCCAAAATATTAATTACAGAGAGTTTAGAAGATGTACCTTCTTTATTATCTGGCTATGAAGTAGTTGTAGCTCGCAGCGATAAAGAGAAAAAAGACTATTTAAAAAAATTTATCCCAACTGTTATGGGCAAGGTACGGGATACTATCTGGAATCCGCAGATATTACCATTTGAGACACCACTAATATTTGAGCCAGAAGAGGATGATAGACCTATAGTAGCACCAGTTAGCATATGAGCGAAAAAAAGGGTTGGGGGAATAATAAGCAGACGCACCGGACGCGGGAGACGCAGCCGATGCGGAGAATTGAAATCCCAATCAAAATTTAGTTCATCCCCAGTTATGCCTTAATAATGACCAAACAGAATCAGGCTACGTGCTGACTGACGTGACTTACCCAACTTCTGATTGTACAATTAAGACACACCAATAAGAAGGACTGTGGTAGAAGAAAAAAGCTTCACCCATGAGACTAGTTATCCTGCATACCGGTTAAAGAAATCTTGATGCCTGGGTATAATTTCCTGTTCTAGGGTCACAAAATTAGGAAACTGATACATTCCCATACCTCGAAGATCCAAGGGAACTTCCTTGTGGCTTTTATGCATCATCAAGAAAGGCTTGTTGAGTCCAATACTGATACCTAGTGCTAAAAAGGTTGTAGCAGAACAAGCTGCATCTACGCGATACATGGCAAAACGGGAAGTTTGAATAGACTCAACCAGTTGTGCTAATACAGTCTTGGCACCACTCGAAATTCCCAGCACTTGATTTAGGGACACAGCTTCTAAGTGAGGATAGTTACTCCCTAGTGCATCGGTAATACTTCCTTCAAAGTCCTCATCTTCAATTAATCCACCCCCTGCAACTAAATACTGAGGTTGGCTACCAGCAGGTGGTAAATCCGCAATAAAATGTACTACACCAAAATCATACTCCTCAATCTGTCCAGCTAGTTCCTTCCGCATCCTGCGGAATAAGCCACCTTTCGTATAACGACTTAATGAATCCAGTACAGGTGGAATCTTTGCCTCATGATGCTGTACCAGGAAAAATGGCGATCCTAAACCAATAGCAATTCCCAATTCCAGATAAACGTTTCTCTCCTGGGATGGTGTCAACAGGAACATACTGAAACGTGTGGTGTAAAGTTTATCACAAATGCCACACAACCGAAAACCACCGAGCAACTTATCCCCTGAAAAGTACGGTTGAATCGTATCCTGACTGCCGCTAGCCTTAACTAATGTCTTAGTCAGGGTTTCTCGCCAGTCAGCCAATAGCTCAGGGGCAAATCCGTGGGAGACAAAATATTCGTTAGGCTGAGGAGATAGTAAGCGTCCCTTACACAATCCCATGGCAAATAAAGCAGGGATAGGCTGTAATCTTGCTTGAATAACCTGCCAAGACTGTTGTTGGTCAACCAAGCCAACAGTATTTAATTCTTCAGTAAAACTAAGAGCTAGTTGTTGTTGTCCACTTTGGTACGCAGCGTTTAAGCTTTGAGGAGATAGTAGGTTTTGCAGTGATTCAGCAATATACTGCTGCATTCGCTGTTCGCTGGCACGTAATTCTGAAATTAAATGATCGTTTTGGTTGAGCAGTTCCAATAAAACAACTACTTGCGGTAGGCTAAGTTGCTCTCTTAAGACCCGGCGATAGCAATCAATAAAGTCTTCTATTATTCGCCTAGAGTCTAAATTTTGTTGTTCTATCTGCTGCTGAGAATTTTGATGTCTTCCTACTGTGCGAGCAAAAGCTTTCTGAATCTTAGCCCAATCAATAATTTTACGCTCTAAGATGTAACCGCCAACTTGCCTAGCAACTTCTGCGTCGAGGAAAAAATTATCTACACCAAGCAAATCTCTTTGGGGATATGTATTGAAGTAAAGGTCTAAAGCTTTATACAGGCTGTCATGTAGGCTATCATACAAATTCGGCTCAATTAATCCAGCCAACTTTAACGCCTTTCCTACCAGAGTACCTTCGAGAGACTGGGCATGATGTTTAAGGATATCACTAGCAATATTGGTGAGAATACCAGCAGCTATTGGGGTAGCAGTAAACGGTTCCGGGATGAGCATAGTGAATTACCTCAACTTCAAGCTAGCCATGAGTGAGCGTTCATTACTACTATACACTGGGAGAAAACTTGATTTCAGTACAAAGTCTTGACCTTGATGATCTATCACTTTAATTGGACTGTGTTGATGGGTTATTTTCTCAACATATAGCAATCCTAAATGGGATGTAACAAGTGATCGGCTGAAACCCAGTTATAGCAAGAATCGCATTTTAGAAAGTGCCACGACCTATTTAGGATCGCTATAATCTTTTAATGATTCTTTGAACTTATTCAGGCTGACGCTATCCATTAGCATGTTTCCTAATGGTATCACGATTGCCACCCATCTCTCGGAGCAGAATCATTTCAACGGGGTATAACGAGACAAGAGTTGGAGGTAAACTTAGTAGTTGATACCTTACAGGCGCACACCCATTCCATTATCCCAATAATAGCAAAAAAACATCAAAATTACCACCAATCAACTTTCCTTCTTACTATCGAGAAACACCGAGGCAGGAGGCAGGAGGCTGCAAGGCAGGAGGCGAGGGAGGAGGAAGGAGGTAGAAGGAGGTAGAAGGAGGTAGGAAATAGTGTTTCTCTTATTCAATTGGGGGCACCATCTGCTCCTCAGGAGCTCTTGCTGAAAATAGAAATAGCAAAAGGATGGCCTAATCCTTTGATATGACTAGTTTCTAACCTTTTTTTTCGGCGTGAATTGCAAGAGTGCCTATTGCAAGAGTGCCTATTGCCTGCGCCGTTAGGCGCTTATTACTTATTACTTGTTACTTGTTACTTATTCTCCCAAACCCTACTTCTCGTAAGCACGAATCACTGCCTGAGTTCCCTGCTCACCCCCTGCACCATCATCTAACTCCTTAACAACTTTAAATAACTCCTCCGCCATATCCACTCCAGGTAATTGCTGCTTCGACTGCTTCAAAGTCTCCTGCACTAATCTCAAATCCTTGAGCATATGCTTAATCATAAAACCGGGTTGGAAATCAGACTCAGCAATTTTCGGTCCGAGGTTAGACAATGCCCAGGAGCCAGCTGCTCCAGTGCTGCAAACCTCTACAATTAGATTGGGGTCAATTCCCTGTTGCTGGGCTAACTGCATCGCCTCACACAGAGCCACTATATGAACCGAACAAAGTACTTGGTTACAGAGTTTTACCGCCTGTCCACTACCAACGGCTCCACAAAGGCGAATCGTTTTACCCAGAACTTCCAGCAGTGGCTTACTCTCCTCAAAATCCGTCGGCTCACCTCCAACCATAATCGTTAGAGTACCATTTTTGGCTCCGATGTCCCCGCCGGAAATAGGAGCATCAAGAAAGCGTAGTTGATGTTGCTTGAGTTTGGCTCCTATATTTTGAGCAGCATTAGGCCCAATAGTGCTAGTATCAATTACCAAAGTACCAGGTCGAGCTGACTCAGTAACCCCCCCGACTCCCAAGATTACTTCTTCGACATCCGGTACATCACCGACGCACAAAAATACCACATCAGCTGTCTCCACTGCCTCCCGGATGGACGACACAATTGTTGCTCCCGCATTAGCGGCTACCTCGACACCGGGACGATGAGGAGTCCGATTCCAGGCTTTTACCGAGTAACCGCTACGAGCCAAATTCGCTGCCATGGGGCCACCCATCACACCAAGTCCAAGAAAGGCAATCTGTTGCTTCATGGGATTTATTCTAGTTGCTTGCTCACTAGATAAGTTTAAACAATCTAGGCAATGCTTATCTAGTTCTAGGACACCGATTCAGAAACCGGGTTTCTTTGAGAGATGCTAATATTTCATGGTTATTCACAGCAAGAAACCCGGTTTCTAGAAATACTCTCTCTGCCGCTCTCAGATTCTGGTTAGGATAGATTCAGACTATTTTGGTGGTAATAAGGCTAATGGAGTACAAACAACTAGGCGATAGCGAGCTTTTAGTATCTGAAATTTGTTTGGGTACGATGACTTATGGTCAGCAGAATACTGTAGAGGAAGCAAGGGAACAACTCGATTATGCTGTTACCCAAGGGATCAACTTTATTGATACAGCAGAAATGTATCCGGTGCCTACACAAGCAGAAACTCAGGGAAAGACGGAGGAATACATTGGTGAGTGGTTAGTCAAACAGCAGCGAGAGCAACTGATTATTGCCAGCAAGATAGCAGGACCTAATCCTAGAATAAGCTGGATTCGAGGGGAAAACCGCAGGATTGACCGAGCTAATATTGAGCAAGCTGTGGAAGATAGCCTCAAGCGCCTGCAAACCGACTACATAGACTTATACCAAATTCACTGGCCTGACCGCTATATACCCCTATTTGGCGCCCCAGCCTACGATCCTTCCCAAGAAAGGGACACTGTACCAATTTTAGAACAGCTAGAAGTATTTGCTGAGTTGATCAAAGCCGGGAAAATTCGCTACCTGGGTTTGAGTAATGAGACCCCTTGGGGAGTCTGTGAATTTTCTCATCTAGCCAAGCAGTTAGAATTGCCCAGGGTAGTCTCCATTCAAAATGCCTTTAACTTAACCAACCGAGTCTTTCATACTCACCTAGCAGAAGCTTGCCGCTTCCATAACCTAGGATTGTTAGCCTATAGTCCTTTAGCATTTGGTTGTTTGACTGGCAAATATATCAACGGGATACCAGAAAATTCTCGACTAGCTTTATTCCAGGGATTTGGTATTCGTTATGAGAAAACCAATTTGACTGAGGCAGTGCAGGAATATGTAGCAATTGCTGACAAGCATGGCATCAGTCCTGCTCAGATGGCTTTAGCATTTGTGCGATCGCGTTGGTTTGTCGCCAGTACTATTATCGGTGCTACTTCGATGGAACAGCTTAAGGAAAATATTGGCAGTCTAGAGGTAAATCTGGATGAGGATATCCTAGCAGAAATTGATGCAGTTCACAATAGGTATCCTAATCCTACACCTTAAAGATTTTTCAATCAACTGGCTGCTACAATGATTAATACTGGTACAAGTCAATTACGACAAGCCTTTTATGCTCATCTTGGTGTTTCCCAAAAAACTCAAGGTATGGCTTCTAATCTGCTACTATTTTATGCGGTAGAATGCGGCATCAAGAGTGTTTGGTTAAGAAGCAATAGGTTGCACACAACCAATGATATTTCAGACCAAACACTCCTCTCAAAAGACGGGCATAATTTAGATAGATGGAGAAAAGAACTCAGAATTGCTGCTAGCCAAGTAAGCCAAGCTCCCCATTTTCGTCTATCGAGTGGTGGTTCTACTTTAGATGTGGAAAAAGCGCATCAGGCTTGGCGGTATGGCATTCGCATGGATTCCCAGGATGAAAAAGTCCTGGTTGAATGGCTGGAAAATCTCTGTGATTGGATTAAGGAGAACATCAACCGATGATTCTATCAGATATTCGTCTTTACACTTGGGTTGACGTAGAAGAAGTCTTACTACGGATGCAAGAGCAAGATAAATGGCCAAAGTGGTTAGTTTGGGCAAGATGCTATTGGGATGAGTTAAGGATAGGGATTCGTCCTGGAAATCAAGAGTTAGCGAAAAATTGGCTGAGTGAAGTTTATGCCCCTCGATTCAGAATTGATGCAGATCGGGAGATGGCAAGTAACTCAATTATCTTGGAAAGTCTCTCCCAAAGTGAGCGGATACTGCCAGTTTTATTTGAGGAAACCCAGGAAGAACTGCCACTTCTTAAACTGATACCCAGTTTATCTAAACCGGGAGTAATTTGGCAATCAAGACAAGAGCTCCAACCCCCAGAAATCTTGACATCAGATTTTCCACCAGTAGTAGCCTTTCATTCTTTCAAAGGAGGTGTGGGATGTACAACCCATGCTCTAGCTTTGGCAAAGGCTCTAACTAACGCCAAATATCAGGTTCTACTTGTTGACGGAGATCTAGAAGCACCAGGAATTAGTTGGGTTTTTGAGCGTAGCTTGCCTCATCCAGATGTCTGTTTTGCAGATCTTTTAGCTCTTGCTCATGGTGATCCATCTCCTACGGCCGAGAGTACAGTACAATTAGTTGTAGATCGACTACAGAGTAGCCTAATTGATGGCATTTACGTTTTGCCTTCATTTCGTTCCAATTCAGAGTTTACCTCCTTGGAAATTAGACCTGAACATCTCATCCAAGGGGCAAAAAATCCTTTTCTCTTAACACAGCTTCTCGCAAGCGTTGGTAAAGCCTTAGGAGTAGATTTTGTCCTAGTAGACCTTCGAGCTGGACTTTCTGAATTAGCGACAGGCTTAATTCTAGATCCACGAGTATATCGTGTCTTTGTAACCACCTTAAGTGCCCAGTCTATTTCTGGGACAATACAACTACTAGAACTAGTAGGCAGCCGCGCAGCTTCGAAAAGGGAGGAAGATCCATTACCTGCTTTGATTTTTACCCAAGTTCCTGAAGATGAACAGCTTCAAGATTTATTCAAGGAAGCCGAAGACAAACTGCTTGAGGCAGCTCAACCATTTTTAGTAGAAGATGACGAACCCCTTAGGGTAATTACACTCTTTACTAGTAATTTACTGATCTTACCTCAAACTTGGGAAGAGGTAACTACTCTGCTCCAAAGATCGGGAATTGTGGATGCTGTGAGTTTCCTGTTAGAATGGTTACCAAGTCAAAGTACTGAACTTATTCAATAAAGCCCAAAACTTACAAATTTAACATCCAAAATAGTGTAAGGTACATCCAACTTTGACGAACCAATTCCCAATTCCCAATTCCCAATTCCCAAACAACCAAACAACCAAACAACCAACAACAAACAACCAACAACAATTCTAACTGATGACAACAGTACTGAATTTAGAGCCAATCACCACCCTGACGCGATCGCAATTTTATCAGCTATGTCAGGTAAACCCAAATTTACCACTCGAACGCTCACCTCAAGGAGAATTGATTATTATGCCCCCTATCGGCGGTGAAAGTGGCAACCAAGAGGCAAATTTGATTGGCGATCTAATCATTTGGAATCGTCAGGTTAAGCTAGGTGTGGTGTTTAGCTCTCAGACAGTATTTAGTTTACCAGGAGGAGGTGATCAGCTTCGCTGGTGCCGAAGGCAATCGCTCTCCCGATGTAGCATGGGTTAATTTGGAACGGTGGCAAGCTTTGACTCCAGAGGAAAGAGAGGGATTTCCGCCAATTTGTCCAGATTTCGTGATTGAATTGCGATCGCGCACTGATCGTTTCAAGCCGCTACAGAATAAAATGCAGGAGTATCTCGCCAGTGGCTTGCGGTTGGGTTGGCTGATTAATCGCAAAGGTAAGCAAGTAGAGATTTATCGCCAGGGAAAAGATGTTGAGGTTGTGGCAATGCCTGTAGTATTGTCAGGGGAAAAGGTTCTACCAGGGTTTAGTTTGGCTCTCAGTATCTGAGATGTAGGAAGCTGGGGGAAACAAGGAAAATATTGCTCAATTCTCAAACAACAAACAACATGGATATTTACGGCGTTTTTTGAACAAGCAATTTGAGGAGCCTTTACTAGAATCAGGAGATAATCTCTGGTTCTTTTTTTCTGGTCATGGTCAGATTTCAGATAACCGTGATTACCTGCTACTGTCGGATACTGACCCTGGAGATGTGGAATACACCGCATTGCCTGTCAGCTATGTGACTGAAAGGTTACGGCGATCAGGAGCTGATAATGTGATACTAGTATTGGATGCTTGCCGGAATCAGGGAACTAAAGCAGGAGAAGGGATTGGCAAAGACAGACAGAAAGGAGTTGTCACCATTTACTCCTGTAGTCCCAACGAAAAAGCCTATGAAATTGAATCTCTCCAACAAGGCTCGTTTACTTATTCTTTGTTAGAAGCCTTGCGGATTCAGGGAGAGGGTAACTGTGCTACGGTAGAACGACTAGACCAATATTTACGCCATCGAGTACCAGAAATTAATCGCCAGTATAAGAAGGAGCTACAAACACCATACACGATCGCTGAACCAGTTAGTAAGCATCACCTGATTCTCTTACCCCAATACGCTACTCTCCGAGATATCGAAACCTTGAAAAAATATGCTTATCGAGCCGAAGTACAGAGGAAGTAGGAACTAGCTGAGCAGCTGTGGAAACGGGTAAATGTAGCAGCATCTGGTTCAGATACGGAAGTGTATGAGGCATTCGGTAAAATTGCTCAGCAGCAAGTAGTATCGGAAGCATCCCAAGGTGTTACAAAAGATAGTAGTGGGAGCATCTTGCTCCCTGTAATTCCCGAAAATGAGCAAGCTGTAATTTCCGAAAGCGAGCAAGCTGTAATTTCCGAAAGCAAGCAAGCTGTAATTTCCGAAAGCAAGCAAGCTGTAATTTCCGAAAGCAAGCAAGCTGTAATTCCCGAAAGCGAGCAAGCTGTAATTCCCGAAAGCAAGCAAGATGCTCGCACTACAAAGCCAAAACAGGATGCTCCCGTAGTATCTCCTCTACCTTCACCTATAACTAATCCTTCAACAGAGAAAAAACTACGAAGACTGATTCTAAACAACCGGTAAGTTGTTACGCATTTAATTTGTATAATACTAGCGATCAAGATGTTTGCGCTACGCGCTAGCATCGCTTACGCACTACAACATTTTCCCATTTTCCCATTTTTCCATTATACAATTTAGCTGCACATCAGCTTATCACCAACATTACCCGTATTTTCCTTTGACGTGGTGGATGTTGAGAAATCCGGATTGTTTGGTTTGGGTAAAAAAGTGACGACTAGTCGCCTTTCCATCTCGTTTGAGCCAAATCCATGATAAGTAAACAGGAAAACTTAAACTAGTTAAATATATTTGTTGACCTTTCTTGGGGAAGCTTGGCTTTTCCTTCAAGAAACAAGCCGAAAATAGATTCCAAAGTTTCTTGTTGATAAATGGTCGGCATTAATTGCTTGAGAGTAGATATTAATTCTTAAACTTGGGGTAGAATGTGATTCATTTTTTAGTTCTCTGCTATAATAGAGAACTATGATAACATCTATACCTCTTTACCTCCAAATGCCCAGAAGAGAATCTCAAGAAGAAATCGACCACAGAGCTCAACGCATCCAAGCTGCCATTGCTGAACTCTCCCAACTCAAAGCCGACATTGAAGCCCAAGGCGACTTAGCACAAAGATGGATGTTATATTGCACGCTATCAAGCCTGAAGACAAAAACATCGCTATTGGTATTATCAGCAAGCGAGCTAATGAAGCGATTTTTCCAAAAACCAACAAACACCATGAATATTCTCGTTTTCAGCATTTGGGAAAAGCCGGGAGTCCAGCACATATAGATGGAGTTTTAGCCGTAGTTAGACGAGTTCAAGCTGGGAAATTAGGGCAGATAGATTCTTTTTCAGAATTGAGAATTGAGAATTGAAAGATGCCAGTGCTACGGTAAGATTTTACTAACACCTAATTCTTGCATTTAAAATCGATAGCCAAGAATTGTCTCAATAATTTTGAGCAGTAATTAACCTGAGTCTAAGCGATGACAATCAATCATCTGAATATGCTGAGCAAGACTGCTCCATTGCAGCACAAGAATCTTGCATTAGACTTCTTACCTGAACATCTAAGAAATGGTAAGGTTATTGATATCCCCGAGCTAGTCAAGAATCTGGATTTTGCTAACCAAGCTCTGAAAACAAAACCATTAGGAGAGAAAATCCAATCTTTAACTGCATTTAGCCCATTAATGCAGGAGGGAAGCCGTTTGCGTGAAACGAATTTTAGTGCCAGTCATGATCTTCGTGAACAACTTGATCTGCAGTTGAATAATGCATTCTACTTTAATGCAGCAAATATTTATTTAGATGATCCAGATGCCAAATTGATTGTTGAAGCCGCCCATGATTTTCTTAATCCTAATGACCACAACAGACTTTGGATACTGCCTGCATTTGTCGAGAGAGAAACCATTGCTCATGTTGCCGCACACCATCAACAATTACTTCCCCAAGGACGTGTCCTAGTTGTAAGTCCAGATAGTGGAACATTGAAAGCAGCAGCACTGCACAGTGACATTGTTATTGCTCAGCAGCAAGTCTTAGAACACCTTGATACTGATGCTTTAAGAGAAGAAGGTTTTCTTCCCAAAAATAGACATGTTCACTTTAGTGGCAAAGGGACTACGCTGTTAGCTGGCTTTATTTGGGCTATGGCTCAAGGGTTAATTGATGATGAAACCTATATTGGTCATACTGATACCGATGAAATAAACCTAGACGTTTTAGGCCCCTATTATCAGGCAGGTTCAACAGAAAGGCTTTGTGTTAGTCCCTATAGACCCGCCGAGTATATGGCAGCTGCAGCTGCCTTCATGCCAAGTTCTCATAAAGTTTCTGTTGTTCAACCAGCCAAAGCAGGAATTAGAAGAAAGGGAGAAGTTAACCTGCCACAGTGGATGATGATGGCTAACAGTATAATGGGAGATGCAAAAATGAGGCAGATGGGATTGGAGCTTTGTCGAGTTGTCTGGCCATCTCCTGGAGAAGCTATTGTTCATACGTCTGTGTATCGAGATATGCCATGGCAAGGAACTACGGGGTTTGATCTGGAGCGTTATGCTAAGGCATTTTATCTAGAGATGGGATTTAATAGAACTAAATCCAGGGATAATTATGCATTTGTGCAAGTAGGGATTCCTTCCCCGAAAGTTGAGTTCCAAGGTGTTAAAGAAATAGATGATATTGAACAAGCTATATGGGCAACAAGTATCTATTCTCTACAAGAACAATTTTACTATCAACAGTTAAACCAGGGAAGAGCAGCCGAGTTTGCTCCAGGATATTCTGATGATTTGATTAAATCATATAATCAGCAGTTTGCCGGATTAGAGTTGCGTGTTCCATTTACATCTCCTCCTGAGATTTTACGAGATGATTGTGGAACTTTGTATGTTGCATCTGAAGGATCTAGTCCTAATGGAGCAATGTATTCTGCTAGTCCATTTTATTATCCGTCGCCAACGAGGATGCTAGAGATGGGAATTATTGATTTAGATAAAATCAGAGATGTTCCTAACCTGAGTACAAAATCCTTGTAGTGATTATGGTTCCATATCGCTGCTATCCCTCAGACTATGCTAAACTAAATTTGTTTGATGCCAAAACACCTTATTAGTATAAGGTTACAAATGAATTAATAAAATTTGATATCATGAGCTCTGGAGGTAGTTAAAAATGAAAAATTTAATCCAATTAAAACAGGAAGTATGGGAAGATTCCCAGGTTACTGAATTAGGCTATTGGACAGGTTTAGTTGAGACAGATGGGGAACAAGGAAGGTGTGAGCAATATTTAGATTTAATCCAAGATTATTTGGGAGATACTTCAGACAAAATTTTGGTAGATGTAGGATCCGGTCCTAGGGGAATATTGAAGTTATTAAAATTCAAGAAAGGTATAGCTATAGACTCTTTAATGGAAGCATACCAGGAAAAAGGCTATAGTTTTGAAAATACTGACTTTATCCCTATTCAAGCAACTTCAGAACAGATTCCTTTAGTTAGTGAATACGCTGATGTGGTTTTTTCGATTAATATGTTAGACCATGCACAAGACGTAATCAAATCATTAAATGAAATGTATAGAATTTTAAAAAAAGATGGAATATTATTGCTGATATGTGATTTGAGAGAGTCAGCTGAACAGACCGATAAATACCATAAAATGTATTTTAATAGAGAAACTATTATTTCCTGGGTAGAAAAAAATAATTTATTGCTCCAGATTGAAAATTTGATGGACTCTCTTTCAATGGAGGGATTGAAATCTTTGATGATGGTTTTATGTAAATAAGTAAGGTTTGCTAAATCAAAAGGATAAACAGTTATAATTACCTCCCACCTTGCAACCTTATTTCTTCCCTCCTGCCTCCTGCCTTATTGCCACCAAAGTGTAAGTATTCAACCGAACTTGATATTACTACCCTTTCTTAAGAGCGATCGCATAAAGTCACGATCGCAACTCTACTATAATTACATTCTTCATCAGTGTTTGAAAGTGCGAAAAAT
>JAAHGR010000869.1 GCA_010672425.1 Symploca sp. SIO2E6 | reverse complement strand
GCTTTTCAACATCTGGAATTTTTGACAACCGAACAGAAATTTGTACGGTTTTCCTCCCTTGTCTCCTTGTCCACCTTGTCCACCTTGTCTTGTCCTCACCCGAAAGTAAAAAACCTACCCTTGTCAGGGGGGGTGTGGGAGGTATGGGAGGTGTGGGGAGAAATAGGGGCTTAACCGAGTAGTATTGGTTTGCGTCCATAATAAACTAACTGCCTTCCGGTATCATCTAACCGAGAATAAACTTGACCGGATGCAGTCAAAAGCTTGAGGCACCGCTGTACCATTGATACAGGTCGGTTAAGAATATGACATAATTCCTTAATCGTCACTCCCTGGTTACGAGAGTTGAGCAGTTCCAATATTCTTTCGGTGGTGGTTGGTCCGGGTGTCGGATTAATAATTCGGATAACTGGCAAGGGAGTAACTCAGAATACTGTCTATTTCATAGTTCGTCTACTCAGCCACCAAATCCGTATAAAAAGTTAAGACAAATGCTAGAATTAAATACTACTACCGAAGGTTAACACTGCTTATCTCAAAATTGGGCTAATAAATTCAATGAAAAGTTTATTTTCACGCGAGCAGGTTGATGATAATGGTTCATTCCAAGAACATCACCGATTGCGAGAGCAACATGTAGAAGAGTTTGGCTTCAATCTTGCTCCTAGGAGTCTCACAGCTCAAACCGACGATGGACTCAATGCCTTTATTACTTCGGTTGGCCAGGAGAGGTTACAAGAATTAGCCACAGGAGAGGCTTCCGGAGGGATGCCTCCTCAAGTGCTACCGATGGCAGAAAGCGAGCTCGAGCAAAACCTCGATTTAGCCATCGATTCCTTAATAAGTTATTTTAAGAGTGGTCAGTTTGGAGAGTTTGAATGTCCATTTAAAGACTATAAGAAACAACCTATTGTCTGTAGGTATGCTGCGTTTTTACCTCCGAATAATGTTCCCATCAAACGAGTTTTACATTTTTGCAATGGTCGAACCGAATCTTTATTGAAGAACTTACAAACCGTTTATGCCTTGAGAGAGTTGAGAGGAGCTGGACTCGCATTAGTTATGATGGACCATCCCGGTCAAGGATTCTCCAGTCGTTACCTCAGAGATCCGTTTAAGGGATTTGCCAGAGATTTCGATGAACTGATTAAGGCACAAAAAATATTTGAGAGCATTATTCGTCCGCAGCTGATTAAGCACAATCAGTCTTTAGGTTATGAAAGTGGGTTTACTTACCGAGTGGGTGGACACTCTATGGGTTCAGGCGTTGCGACACGTTTGTTGCAAGAATACCCAAACTTAGCTGATGACTGGCTGTTCATGTCACCGATGCACGACATCGAGACTCCTTTCGATCTCAAAATTGATCAGTTCGGTATTCTTGAACAAATTGCTGCGAGAATATTGAAATTTATCGATATCCTCGATCGCGATTTTGATTACGTACCAGGTAGCAAACCCGGATATTCTCCTAATCGATTACCGACCAAGGAAAATTCTGGAATTAATAAAGTAACAACATCAAGTTTACAAACAATCCTGATTAATAAAATCAGCGAAAGATATCCAGGTCTCACCCTTGGTGCTCCAACAATCGTCTGGTTCAAAGAATCAATTACCGAATGCCAAAAAATGCGCAACAAAGCTGGTATCTTACGGGAAGCTATAGCAAGCGGGAAGCACCTGACAGTCCTGAGGCCAACTGGCGAGCAGATCGTGGGCAAAAAAGGACAAGATCAGCTTTATGAACTGGTGGGTGAGGGAATGAAGGTCATTGACGTTGACGGAGAGCCAAAACCGCAACATGAAATACTGATCGAGAGTCCACAGATCCAACATCAAGCATTTAAATGGCTAGCTGAGTTTGCTTGGGGAGATGGTTCTTTAGTCGCTTCTGGACCTCGAACATTGGAATGGGTTTAAGGGAATTGGGAATTGGGAATTGGGAATTGGGAATTGGGAATTGGGAATTGGGAATTGGGAAGAGTATACTTTCATGCATGGTGGTGAAAAAATTTTTATAGGGACTGCCTTGTTTATTAAGAGCAGCCCAACTGGCGGCGATTGCCACCCCCTACAAATGAAAGAAACAGGCAAAATCCTCTTCCCTCCTGCCTCCTGCCTTGCAGCCTTCTGCCTTGTTTCTTAAGAGCTTAAGCAGATTTTACTTGACAGAGATAATAAAGCCATAGCTCTGTTTCCATAACAGGGGTATCCATTTCTAAAATCCTTGCTTGACTTTTCCACGGATAAATTTCCACCGGGCTGAAATCTTGAGACAGATCTTGCAACTGCTGTGCCGCCCGAATATAGTAGGTATCCAAACGGAAGAGATGAGATTCATCGCGAACAATGAGATAGTCAGAATTTGCTAGCTTTTGTCGATTTAATGAGGAATTGAACAACCAAAACAAACCCAGAGCTAGTAAATTGGTATAGATCCGAAAAGGATTGATACTGAGTTGTTTTTGCCAGGTTAGCCCTTTTTCCAAAGCCTGGAGATTATGACTAGAAAAGAAAAAATAACAGCCAGACTTTCCTACCCGTTTAACTTCTGCCAAGATCTTGAGCCGATCTTCATGGGAAACATAGTCAATTCCGTTATAGCTAAATAAAATAAAGTCAAATGAGTTGTCATCAAACTGACTCATATCCCTAGCATCGCCAATTTCAAGGATCATAGGATACTCAGAGTCTTTAAATCGTTGCTGACATGCAGCAATCATTTGAGGTGAGTAGTCAATACCAACATACTTTTTAACTAGAGGAGCAAAATACAGAGTCGTTCGACCACCGCCTACCCCTATATCTAGCATTTTCATCGTCCCCAGCTGGGGCTGAAGTCGTTCTAGAATCGCGATTTCGGCAGGCTGTAGCCAGTCGAGCCCTGCGTAATAGTTAACAATACTAGCGGCTGTATATGTAGTTTGGTTCCTGCTTTTGCTCATGGCAGTAGTATACAGCAATTACGGTAACTGTTGCTCTTGTAGGTTGGGTGGAGCTTTCGCGAAACCCAACGCCGACTCTCTGCT
>JAAHGR010000868.1 GCA_010672425.1 Symploca sp. SIO2E6 | reverse complement strand
TATGAGGTACAGTAAGAAAAATCCCCCTAAATCCCCCTTAGAAAGGGGGACTTTTACTGCCCCCCTTTCTAAGGGGGGTTGGGGGGATAAAGGTGTACCACATAACAGCGAAAACTGCTGTAAGCGATCGCATACCGGTATGGCAGAATCTTGGACAGCTTTGGGCGTTTCTCTAGTAAATTAATCAAACTCGATTTCCCCAGTAGTCTGGTTCTCGATGTAAATGCGCGATCGCAATGATCAGGATTTCGTTATCATCTAAGGTGTAAATCACACCATAAGGAAATTTTCTAGTTTGACAGCGTCGGATATTTTCAGTTAGCAACTGCCATCCTAGAGGAAATGACTGGATGCGATCAATAGTGGCAAGGACTTCGTCGCGGAAATTCTTTCCTAGCCCCAGTTGTTGCTGTTCATAAAATTTTACAGCTTCCCGCAATTCGTAACGTGCAGGTTGCAGAAACTTGACTTTCAAAACTCTGCCAACTCCTGAAAAACAAGCTCAGCAGTAACCGATTCCAACTCACCGGAGTTGTAAGCTTTTAACCTATTTTCTGCCTCCTCAATCCAAAGCTTATCAAGCTTAGGATCAGGTCTATCTAAACTGGCGACTAAATGATCTATCAGTAAAGCTCGCTCAATGGGAGATAGTGTTAGTGCTTCTTGAAGAATTTTCTGGGTGGTTTCAGCCATAATGTACCCAAAGTATGTCTACTATACTCTAGCACTTGTTTGTGCTATTATATCAAATCCGGTAGAATAGTTACACTTTGGTGACAACAAGGCAGAAGGCTCCAAGGCAGAGGGCAGAAGGGAAGGAAGAAGGTTGCAAGGTATTCGGGAATTATAAGTGATTATCCTTTCCTTGATATTACACCTAGCACCTAACACCTACGCCCGGTAACTCTCCAGGAAAAGGTGCAGCTGTCAGAATAACTGTACCATCCTCAGCCACAAACCAACCTTGGGCTTCTACAAATTGTGGTTGATTATTATTTATTGGTTGCGGGTGATTACTTATAGGTTCTACTACCTGATTAACTCTAGATAAATTGCGGGTATCTCGCCAGACAGCATTTCCTCGCAGATATTCCGTGGGATTATCGGGAATGCCACCCCTTCCAGTAACTACAAAGCGATTGTCTTGATTAGCTGAACAACCTGCGATAATTTGCTCAGCAGCATCTACTAAATTAGCAGGTAACTCCACTAATCCTTGAGAGGGGTTAGGACTAAGGGTATTGAGATTAATTGTACCACTAACACCCAATTGAGAACTAGCGGTGATATCACTCAGGGGTGTCAGTTGCTCCCGCATTTGCAAGCCGAAGATACCGTTACTAGTAATATTGATCTTGCCCCCATTGCCACCAACAGCATTAGCAATAATATCGCTATTTTCCCTAGGAATAGCCACAACCTGTTGTGCCTTGAGCTCGATATTACCTCCATCACCGGTTCCTCCTAAAGCTTCGGCAGTGATGGAACTACCATGACGCAGTAGTAATAAATTTTCTACATTGAGAACAATGTTACCACCTGAACCAAAAGCGGTAGTAGCGTTGATTTGTCCCCCCTGAGTGAGCAATATATAATCAGCATTAATAGTTAAGCTCCCGGCATCACCGGTTCCCTGATGCCTCAAACCAATTTGACCTCCATTTTGGATAGTTAACTTACCCGTATTAATCGTAATTTCTCCCGTATTCCCTGTAACTTGATCCGGTACGAAGAAAGCTTGTTGTATTTGTGCATTTGGAGGTCCTGAGCTTCCTTCTACTGCCGATGGAAAATTATCAGGAGTAGTTCCACTAATGAAAATTTCCGCAGCATTGACAGTCAACGTACCAGCATTTCCAATAGTGGATGTACCTAAATTGACGATTCCCCCATCGAGTAGCCTGAGTTGAGGAGTATTAATGAGGGCATTGCCAGCATTTCCTCTGCCTAAGGTAAATGTTCCTACTTGACTAGGAGAAAGCAGAAAGGGATTAGTACCAATGATTTCAATCGATTCCAATGCCTGGACCATCACATTACCACTATTGCCTGTGCCAGAGTTGGGTAAAGGTTGTCCAATAGTGGAAATGGAGGGAAAAACGTGGGATACTACGATCGCTCCATCTCTAATGCTTAAAGTATTGGTTGTTAGAGTGAGATTACCGGCATTTCCTGAACCGGAAGTACTATTGAAAATTCCCGTAACATTGTCAGGAGCCAAAGGACTGGTGCCTACCACTTCCACTTGTTGAGCATTAACGGTGAGATCTCCTGTATTGCCTTCTCCTGCACCAACTACCGGAGGACCAATCAATTGGCTCAATGTCAATGATGTTACTTTTGCTCCCTCAAACAGTCTTAACTGCCGGGTGGATAAGTTGAGGGTTCCACTATCACCTTTTCCTAAAGTCAGAGCAGCAATACCACTATTTATCTGAGGTGCTAAGGGATTGACTCCCGTGGCTTCCACTAACCCAGCAACATCGACATCGATATTTCCTCCCCTGCCAGTCCCCTGGGCTAAGGAGATGATTAGTGCTCCATCAGCTAGATTTATACTGGAGGCGGAGACATCTATATCTCCCCCTGCTCCTGCACCTGAGGTATAGCTAGCAATCCCACTACTGAAAAGAGGATTAAAAGGATAAGCGCCAGTAGCGATAATCGAATCAGTAACATTTACTGTAATTTTGCCACCATTACCTGTCACTCCCGGCCCTACCACAGTGGCAATTTGTCCTCCATCCTCAAACTTCAGTTGTGCCGCATTGACAATCACCTCTCCTCCATCTCCCTCTCCATAGGTTTCACTGGAAATGCGACTATGGAGGATTTGGGTGAGAGGGTTATTGGCTTGCAGGGGACTGACGCCACTAATACTAATCTCTCCGGTAGCATTAACAGTAACATTCGGTGCAGTTTGGTTACTGATGGTACTCGAAATAATTTGCGATCGCTCTAAGGTAATATTCTCTCCTTGTAGCTGAATACTACCATTTCCGGTTAACCCTATATTCGTATTACTTACCGTACTATCC
>JAAHGR010000867.1 GCA_010672425.1 Symploca sp. SIO2E6 | reverse complement strand
CAGGACAACGCCTTTTCGACGTTGATGCCTATCTGGGAGCAAGCAATAAAAGTACCATTGTTTGCTATTGCAGAGTGTCGAGTACTAAGCAACGAGACGACCTCCAACGACAAGTCGCTTATATGCAGTCCCTCTACCCCCAAGCCGAAATCATCAAAGATATCGGAAGCGGACTCAACTTCAAAACAAAAGGTTTGCGTTCCCTACTGGACAGACTTTTGTGCGCAGATAAGCTCACGCTTGTTGTTGCCTGTCGCGGGAGACTCGCGAGATTTGGATTCGAGCTTATTCAGTAGCTGGTCGAACAAAACGGTGGCAGCATCGTGGTTCTTGACCAGACTGTATACTGCCCAAGTACAGAACTCACCCAAGATCTTCTCAGCATTCTCCACGTCTTCTCTTGTCGAATGCAGGACTGGAGAAAGTACAGTAAGAAAATCAAGGAAGACCCGGATTTATCTGAGTCCTGAACAAAGAAAGATAGTTAAGAAATGGTTTGGCATATCCCGTTTTGTCTATAACAGAACGGTTGAATACTTGCAGCAACCAGAAACAAAAGCAAGCTGGAAATCCATCAAAACAGGAATCTTAAATTCTTTACCAGATTGGTGCAAGGAAGTTCCTTATCAGATTAAATCCATAGCTATCAAAGATGCGTGTAAGGCTGTAAGTAATGCCAAGAAAAAGTTTTTTGATGGTGGAGGGATAAGCCAGGTAAGATTCCGTTCAAGAAAGAACCCAGTTCAGTCCTGCTATATCCCGAAATCAGCAGTTAGCAAGAAGGGAATTTACTATACCATCTTAGGTGAAGTCTCATTCAGAGAGGCTTTGCCGCCAAGCTTTGGGGATTGTAGATTAGTATTTGCCTATGGTGACTACTATCTCAGTGTCCCCAGAGAAGAACCACGACAAATAGCCGAGAACCAAGGCAGGGTCGTGGCTCTTGACCCAGGCATTAGAACGTTTATGACGTTCTTTTCTGAAGACAGTTTTGGAGAATTAGGAGCAGGTGCTAACTTAAAGATTCAACGCTTATGCTTCCGTTTGGACAAAGTAGTTTCTCGCATTAGTAAAGCGTATTGTCGGCAAAAGAAGCGATTGAAACTTGCAGCAAGTCGTATCAGGGGAAAGATTAAGAACCTGGTAGACGAACTGCACTATAAAGTAGCTAGATTCTTGGTTGATAACTTCGATATTATTCTGTTACCAACATTTGAAACATCTCAAATGTCCTTGAAGGCAAAGCGTAGAATTAGGTCAAAGTCAGTAAGACAAATGTTGACTCTATCTCACTACAAATTCAAGCAGTTTCTGAAGCATAAAGCCTTTGAGCAGGGCAAGGTGGTAATGGATGTCAACGAAGCTTATACCTCCAAAACAGTGAGCTGGACGGGCGAAATTGTTTCCAATCTTGGTGGAGCAAAAGTTATCAAGTCCAAGCTTACAGGTCAGATGATGCCACGGGATATAAATGGTGCGCGAGGGATTTTCCTTCGTGCATTGGTTGATACGCCCTCTCTCAGAGAGTGTATTTGTTAGCATTTGTTAGCAAAAATGTATCGGTTATCTCTAGGATAGACAATTAACAATCTTCATTAACCGACGTTAGGAGCGTCTGCTTCTGATTTTACCTTCATCTGCGTACTTCCTCAAAGTGTGGGGATGCAAGCCCAGAAATTTGACCGCCTTTCTGAGTGGTATATATGCCATAAGTAAACAGTAGCATATATCAGCGAATGTAAGTAAATTGATTACTGTTGATTAACCTTTCTGGAAAATCTCTCGAAGGTAGTGTAGTTAAGCTTACAAATTTACCGCTAATCGACTTTCTGTCAAGATCTCAGTCCCGGATTCTTGCAAAAGCGATCGCAATCCCAAGGAAAATGTTTGAGATGACCGATGAACTATCCTCTCCTAATCTACAGGAAGCAGATGCCTTATTATCTGAACTGTTGCAAGAGGTTCAACAGTGGCAGGGACATCTTGCCGGTGGAACAGAATTGACTGTGGGAGCAGAAGCGATTGACAGTTTACGTCAATCCAAGGTTAGTTTCGGTAATCCTCGAGACAGGTTGATTCAGCTGACAGAAGAGACATTCAAAAATAGTGGGATTGAACTCAACGACATCTATAAGCAACAGATGCAGGAGCAGTTCGACTTCTATTCTATGACCCACACCGTCGATTTGCGTCCTGAGGGAGCTGCTAAATTCTGGCGATTGACCTGTGAGCTTGATTTTAGTCCAAAAGGGAGTAGTGAACCAATCATTCAAAGTCTGTTTCCCACACAGCAGTGGCGCTCGGTTATGAGTTTTGGTGTGGGGATAGAGCTCGGATTGAATGGTAATCTGGATTGGAATGTGGGAGTGGATAGCTCTGGGTTGGCTCAACTGTTGGCATTACTTCCCGGTGAGCTACAAGCCAATGTTAGCAACAAGGATGATTTTCAGGCATTCCTTGCTGCTCCAGCTTATCGATATGAACTTGGACATCCTGAAATCCTGACGAATGGTGAAGGTAATTCTACCTGCTATTGGCGGATTCAGGATCAGGAGTTGCAGAAAATTGGGACAGCGAAATTTGTCATTGTCTTCAAAGTACCCAAGGAAATAGATGCCATTACTTTACAGGGTAAGGCATGGGCTGAACCGGATATCAATTGGCTAACCAGTGATATCAGGGATGTTTTCAAGGCATTGTCGGAGCAATTGCAGCAGCTACTACGGCAAAAGAATCAAGCAGCAAGTCGGTTTGCTCGTGGTGATGTTGAGAAGTGGATACTGACTTTACCCAAGTCAACCTAGTGGCGTGGTACACCTAAAACTGCTTTGTTGGGTAGAGCTTTCTTCGTGACCCAACACAGCCCACTCTTGAATGTTGGGTCTCGTTCCTCTACCCAACCTACATCTATTCTATCCACTCTTGAATGTTGGGTCTCGTTCCTCTACCCAACCTACATCTATTCTATCCACTCTTGAATGTTGGGTCTCGTTCCTCTACCCAACCTACATCTATTCTATCCACTCTTGAATGTTGGGTCTCG
>JAAHGR010000866.1 GCA_010672425.1 Symploca sp. SIO2E6 | reverse complement strand
ATTTCCAGGTGAAAGTGCAAGGTGTTTGAGCCTATGGATACAAAAATATTGCACTAGTTTTGTACTGGGTGTACCTAATACGCCCCTACAGTTCCCGCTGAAGGGTAGTTTAATTGCTGAGGCGAACTGGCTCTCGGAAATTGATGCTCTAAGGAAACAGCTGAGCAACTTTGATCCTCACTCCTGGAAATGCAACCATCGCAATTACTGCTTCTTCATCCAATACCTCTTCCTTCTGATACTTTCCTCCCTGCGGTTGCGAAAATCGGTAAACCTGATATAAATTGACATCCAAAATCCAGTATTCCAAAATTCCTGCCTGTGCATAAGCTGGCGTTTTTTGCCAACGGTCATAATGTAAGGTTGTATCAGCAATTTCCACTAAAAGAAATACCTCATCTGGGGAAGGGTGACAATCGAGATAAAATTGCCTATTTAACTTTACCACTGCAATATCTGGTTCTGGTTCTGATGTAGGACTCAAAGCAATTGGATCTTGGATGCGAATCAGTGCTTTTCCCGCTAAAGCAAGATTTAAAATATTGGCTGCACAGAGATTAGTTGCAGCGTGAGGCGGATTTTTCGCAGCCATTCGTATAATTTGCCCCTCTAACAATTCTATTCGTTCTTCCGGGTTAAAAACTCCCGCTGTAATCATTTGATGATATTCATTTACTGTCCACAAACGGACCTGAGTTGTTATCATGTCATTCTCCCCTTATCTACCCTAGAGACTTCATTCCTTGTTACTTGTTCCTTGTTACTTGTTACTTATTCAGCAAACCTTAACTATGCAGTCCCTTACCCTCACTAGTGAGTTAGACGCTTTTCTTGAGCAACCCAACATTGAAGCCTCTCCTGCCTGGGAGTTCATCCAGGGACATGCGCTGCAAAAGCCTATGCCAACGCTGTTTCATTCCCGCCTCCAACGCAATTTGGTTAACACGATCAATAGCCGAACTCAAACTTACGAAGCTATCCAGGAACTCCGATGCATTGTACCTCCCTTGTCTCCTGTGCCCGATATTGTCGTTGTTAGCAGTGATCGCCTTTCAGAAGAAGATGGTCCCCTGCAAGGTTCACCGGACTGGTTAATTGAAATTCGCTCCCCTGAGCAAAGCACCTTAGCTCTACAAAACAAAATTATACATTGCTTGAGTAACGGGACACAATTGGCTTGGCTTATTGATATTCAGCGACAGCAAATCTGGGTTTGGGAAAATGAAGAGCTACCAATTGTTTATGCTAACACGGATATACTCCCCACCCTTGGCAATATTTCAGATCTTACCGTGGAAGCCGTCATTGCCATGACCAAGCAGCGATAACTCAGGAACAGGGTATTGCTCATCGCCAGTGCGTAACTGGCAAGATGCCAGTTCCACAAGAGATATAGTATAGCTGACAGCTGATGGCTGACAGCTGCAAGCTGTGAGACAATGGGCGAAGAGTGGACAGGTGAACAAGAGTAGGAAATAATGACTACTATTTTACGAGTTGGCGATCGCACGATTACCGCAGTCGAAATTATTCCCCTACTAGCTGGATACCAACTGCTACAGCCGTTAATCCGGGAAGTGATCATTGACCAAGCGATCGCTTCGATCAATTGTACTCCGGAGGAGACCAGCCAAGCAATCCAGCAGTTTTGCCAGAAAAAACAAATTACTGAACCCCAAATGCAACAAGCTTGGCTGAGGCAGCAGGGGATGACTACTGCACAACTCGAAGCCTTGGCAACGCGAGGACTGAAAATCGAAAAGTACAAACAGGAAACTTGGAGCCACAAACTCGAATCCTATTTCCTCAGCCGTAAGATCGAATTAGACCGGGTAATTTACTCCCTGCTTCGCACCAAAGATGCAGGCATTGCCCAAGAACTCTATTTCCGGATTCAGGAAGGGGAGCATACTTTTACTGATTTGGCAAGGGAGTATTCCCAAGGTCCGGAGGCTCAAACTGGTGGCTTGGTTGGTCCTGTGGAGTTGACTCAGCCTCACCCAGCTTTGGCCAAAATTCTGCGTTTAAGTCAACCGGGACAATTATCACCACCGACACGCTTAGGAGAATGGCTAGTCATTGTCCGTTTGGAGGAGTTGATTCCTGCACAACTAGATGATGCTATGCGTCAGCGGCTACTTAATGATTGTTTTAATAGTTGGCTCAAAGAAAAGCTCAATCAACAGTTGGCAGTTGGTAATGAGGGTTTAGCGACGTAGGGAACTCTTAACAGGGAACAGTGATAAGATTTGACTGTTTGTTGTACTGAAATTGATTTTTCTTTGATTTGGTGGTATCCTTACAGATAATGGCATAGGTGTGCGCCTATAGACATTAATTACCTAGAACCAGCAATCAACCCCAGGTGATAGAGTAGGCGCAACTGTGAGCAAATCTTGCGTAGTGGCGCGACACACCTAAAATAGTGGAATAGGTAGGTTGGGTAGAGCTTTCTTCGTGACCCAACACCGGACTGTGTTGCGTTGGGTTTCACTTCTCCTTCTCCAGACGCTACGCGAACGTTCCACCCAACCTACATTTTTAGGTGTGTCACGCCAGTAGTAGCTCGGCAGATCTAACATAGTGAAATAGATGTAGGTTGGGTCGAGGCAACGAGACCCAACAGCAGAGTATTTGGGATAGAGTGTTTTTCCAGGCTTTAAGGGAGAGACAACAAGCAAGACTAGATCCCCGACTGCCTTGGAGCCTTATTGCCACCAAAGTGTAAGTATTCTACCGAACTTGATATAATATAGCACTACGCATTTTGGTTAGGACATTTAGGAAACTCACCACAGAGGCACAGAGGAACACATCAGAAAAATATCGTCTAATTTGTATGTGCGTAGCGCTATAACGTAAGTTGCTAGTTACAAGTATTAAATGTTCGGATCCCCCCTAACCCCCCTTAACAAGGGGGGGACCGGATTTAAAGTCCCCCGTGGAAGTCAAAGCGTAGCATCTTCTGGCGAACCGTGGAAGTCAAAGCGTAGCATCCTCTGGCGAACCGTGGAAGTCAAAGCGTAGCATCTTCTGGCTTCCCCCTTTCAA
>JAAHGR010000865.1 GCA_010672425.1 Symploca sp. SIO2E6 | reverse complement strand
ACAACCAACAACCAACAACCAACAACCAACAACCAACAACCAACAACCAACAACCAATAACCAACAACCAACAACCAACAACCAACAACCAACAACCAATAACCAACAACCAACAACCAATAACAATTCCCTAGTATTATTAGATGAGGTAGGAGCAGGAACTGATCCGGCAGAAGGCAGTGCCTTAGCGATCGCTTTGCTAAAATACCTAGCAGTTCATGCTCAACTCACGGTGGCTACTACTCACTATGGGGAACTTAAGGCTCTGAAATACCAAGATGAGCGGTTTGAGAATGCTTCTGTTGAGTTTGATGAGAGTAGTCTGCAACCAACTTACCGCTTGTTATGGGGTATTCCTGGTCGTTCTAATGCCTTGACTATTGCCCGACGCTTGGGTTTAAACTCGTTGATAGTTGACCAAGCTCAAACTTTAGTGGGGAGTAGTTCAGAAGATGTCAATGAGGTGATTGCTGGTTTAGAAGCTCAACGGCGTCGTCAGGAAACTAAGGAGCAAGAGGCTAGTGGCTTGTTGCAACAAACAGAACGTTTACATCGGGAAGTGTCTGATAAAGCTAAACTGTTGCAAGAGAGGGAAAGGGAGTTAAAGTTAGAGCAAGAGCAAGCAGTCCAAAAAGCGATCGCTCAAGCTAAGGAAGAAATTGCTCAGGTAATTCGTAAGTTACAGCAAGGTCCAGCTATTGCTCAAAATGCTCAAAAAGCCACCAAAGCTCTGGAAGAAATTTCCCGGCGTCATCTACCGCAAGTAGCAAAACCGAAACCAAAACCAGGATTTCGGCCCCAAGTAGGCGATCGCATCCGTATTCCTCGGTTGAATCAAACTGCTGAGGTACTTACTGCTACTGCTGATGGTGAGCTAACTGTACGGTTTGGGTTAATGAAGATGACTGTCCCTCTAGAGGATGTGGAATCTTTGGATGGACAAAAAGCCGAGATTGTGGTTAAGAAAAAAGCAGCAACAGCGGTGGTTGCTCCTCCCCCGACTCCGATCCGCACCTCCCAAAATACCATTGACCTGCGGGGTTCTCGTGTAGCTGATGCGGAGTTTGAATTAGAGCAAGCGATTGGACAAGCAGTCTCCTCCGGAGTACTCTGGATTATTCACGGTAAGGGAACAGGCAAGTTACGAGAAGGCGTCCATGCTTTTTTGGCACGGCATCCTCTCATTGACCGTTTTGAGTTGGCAGGACAATCCGATGGTGGTTCTGGTGTTACCGTTGCTTACCTGAGTTGATCATCAGTTATGATCTGATTGCATTCATTTGTTTTACCAATTCGTGAGTACGGTTTTAGGGATAATTTTGGTAACCGTGAGGTTATCGACAGGGCGGGTTTTGTACAACAGTTATCGTCGAATATGCGGAATTTTATGCCAATCCCTAATTCTAAATTCTAAATTCTAAATTCTACATTCTACATTCTCTCAGTTGACTTTCTGCTTGATTTTATACTATTATTTTACAATGGGGAAATGTGCGCACATATATAGTGGTTGTGAAAAAAACTGATTTCTTGGGCATACTCCTCCAAAAGATTGCATTAAGATAGATCTCCTCGACCCCCGCGAAGATCCCCGACTTCTTGATTGAAGAGCCGTGATTAACTCAAACAACCGATAGAAGAAGTCGGGGATCTGGGATTTTTGTCCGTTGCCTCAACCTACCCCTATCAATTCCCAATTCCCAATTCCCAATTCCCAATCCTTAATTCATTAATTCTCTAAATCTTGGCTCATCTCGAATACTGTCAAAATCTGGGTTGGTCTTGGCTGAACCTCGACTGAAGCGAGGTGCAATATCGAGCGCTTTTTTCAGGTTATTGAGCGCTGGTTCAATACATTTTGGTAACCGTGAGGTTATCGACAGGGCGGGTTTTGTACAACAGTTATCGTCGAATGCGTTAACATAATCCTAAACCCGCCCCTACAAATATGTGGAATTTTATACCAATTCGTGATTACGGTTTGAGGGATAATTTTGGTAACCGTGAGGTTATGACAGGGCGGGTTTTGTACAACAGTTATCGTAGAATGCGTTAAAATAACTCTAAACCCGCCCCTACAAATATGCGGAATTTTATGCCAATTACCAAACAAATCAATATAGATTGATGAGAATCCCCTCTCTTTTAAAGAGGGGGGATGTTAAATAACCACCTTAAACTGTCCCATCATACCACGATCTTCATGGATTAACTGGTGACAATGCATCATAAAGAGTCCTGAAATCTCCTGGAGAACATGGCTATCAAAGCGAAAAGCTACCCTAGTATTCTCCCTGGGGTAAGTTGAGTTCAGCTTCGTGGGGATCCTCCACGAGATAAAAACCTGCTAGCCCCATGTTGATATTGCGAGCTGTGAAGTCCATAACATGGTCGTGGTACCAGAGTGTCCCAGCGCGATCATTGGGATAGTAATAGTCCTTAAACTGTTGAGGTTGAATATAGTCGGTTGTATAACCATCGTACTGGGGAAGCGCTCCCATGCCATGGAGATGCAGCACGGTTTGGATTGGTCTACCTTTTTTATCCTGATCAAGATGGTTAATTACTCGTACAACAGATCATAGCTATATACCTGCCGAAGATTGTTTGAGGAGAAACTGATACTGCGTTTCATTATTAATCCAATATAGCATTGTAGAATAGGCACTCATCAATATCTTCGACAATAGTAAAAATAACGGTATTTAAAGTTCCCCTTATTAAGCTATCCATTAGGCAAAAGTAGAAGAAGGGAGTTAATTGTTATTATCTTAATAGTTTTTCGCTAAGTTGAGATGAAAGAATGGGAAACTTTCAACAACTGCTAGATTTAATTTGTTAAACTTCCATTTCAAGTGGCATAATCTGGTAATAGAGAATTAAACAGTGAATTATGGCCATAACTCAATCTCGTTCAACCAAAATTTGTCTGTTGGGCTTTACTGCCATCGTGTTGGGTATTACGCTACCGACTACTTTATCTCAATTGCCTACCAATGCCATTGAGTTAGGAGACGGGAGAACTTTCTTTGACAAATCTCCACGTTTAGTTAACTAAGTTA
>JAAHGR010000864.1 GCA_010672425.1 Symploca sp. SIO2E6 | reverse complement strand
ACAGACAACACCGGAAACTTGCTAAGCTACACCAGAGGAAGAGTTCAACCTGCCAACCCTTCAATAAAACGCACAACACTCAAATTGCAGTTGGTTGAGAATTGGGAATTGGAATTGGGAATTGGGAATTGGGAATTGGGAATTGGGAATTGGGAATTGGGAATTGGGAATTGGGAATTGGGAATTGGGAATTGGGAATTGTCTCCCTATCTCCCTTATCTCCTTATCTCCTTATCTCCTTATCTCCTTATCTCCTTATCTCCTTATCTCCTTATCTCCTTATCTTCCTATCTCCTTATCTCCTTATCTTCCTTGCCTCCCCCATCCCCCCATCTCCCCATCTCCCCATCTCCCCCATCTCCTTTGTCTCCCTTATCTCCCTTATCTCCTTATCTCCCTTGTCTCCCTTGTCTCCCCAACCTCCCAACCCTCCCCTCCTGCGTCTGCTCAGTTATGGTAAACAATATCGTACTCTGATTGGGCAAGCGATCGCTTGCTCGATTCTCAATAAAATCTTTGATCTTGCACCGCCAGTTTTGATTGGTGCAGCGGTGGATGTGGTAGTCCAGCAACAGGATTCCTTCATCGCTAAGTTGGGAGTCACTGACACTTTTAGCCAACTGTTGGTTCTAGTTTTCCTCAACTTCCTCATTTGGGGATTAGAATCCCTGTTTCAATATGCCTATAACCGACTCTGGCGTAATCTGGCGCAGGCGATGCAACACGACTTGCGTCTCAAGGCTTACGAACATTTGCAATCCCTGGAACTAGCTTATTTTGAGGACAGCAGTACTGGAGGGTTGATGTCGATCCTTAGTGATGATATCAATCAACTAGAACGTTTTCTAGATGTGGGAGCTAATGAGATTCTCCAGGTAACCACAACGGTGGTCATTATTGGTATTGCCTTTATGCTACTGGCTCCCAGTGTAGCTTGGATGACCATTGTACCGATACCCTTTATCCTCTGGGGTTCGATTGCCTTTCAGCGTCTGTTGGCTTCTCCCTATGCTGAAGTTCGAGAACAGGTAAGTTTACTTAATGGGCAATTGTCCAATAATCTTACCGGTATCACCACTATCAAAAGTTTTACTGCCGAAGATTATGAGTTAAGCAGAATTGCGGCCCAAAGTCAAGCCTACCGCATTAGTAACCGGCGAGCGATCGCTCTTTCTGCTGCCTTTATACCCTTGATTCGGATGCTCATCTTGGTCGGCTTTAGTGCTATTCTACTGTTTGGTGGGATGGAAGCAGTAGCAGGCAGACTATCTGTCGGTACCTACAGTGTCTTAGTGTTTATGACTCAGCGATTGCTGTGGCCCCTCACCCGCCTCGGTAATACTCTAGATCAATATCAACGGGCTATGGCATCTATCACCAGGGTGATGAATCTCCTAGATACTCCCATAGCCGTACATTCCGGAGATATTCCCTTACCTGTAGCTAAAGTACAAGGGGAATTAATCTTAAAAGATATCACCTTTGCTTACCGCCATCGCTCCCCAGCTATTCAGGATCTTTCCCTACAGATCCGTGCCGGTGAAACGATTGGTATTGTCGGTGCTACCGGTTCCGGTAAAAGTACCCTCGTAAAACTCCTATTGCGGTTGTATGAAATACAGGCAGGGAAAATTACCCTAGATGGTATTGCAATTAACCAATTGCAGTTGCCGGATTTACGTCGCGCTATTGGCTTAGTCAGCCAGGATGTGTTCTTATTTCATGGCACAGTTAGAGAGAATATCACCTACGGCAGCTTCGATGCCACCCTATCAGAAATTAAAGCAGCAGCAGAAATTGCCGAAGCCCAAGAATTTATTAACCAACTACCCCAAGGTTATGAAACAATAGTAGGAGAAAGAGGTCAAAAACTATCCGGGGGTCAAAAACAACGGCTAGCGATCGCTAGAGCAGTATTGAAAGACCCCCCAGTGCTAATTCTCGACGAAGCAACCTCCGCCGTCGATAACGAGACAGAAGCCGCCATTCAACGCTCCTTAGAAAAGATTACCAAAAATCGAACAACCATTGCGATCGCTCATCGTCTTTCCACTGTCCGCAATGCCGATTGTATTTACGTCATGGATCAAGGTAAATTAGCCGAACAAGGAACCCACGAGCAGCTGCTAGAGCAACAGGGGATTTATGCTACCCTGTGGCGAGTACAATCTGGGGTGAGGAATTAAGAATTGGGAATTGGGTATTGGGAATTGGGAATTGGGTATTGGGAATTGGGAATTGGGTATTGGGAATTGGGAATTGGGTATTGGGTATTGGGAATTGGGAATTGGGTATTGGGTATTGGGAATTGGGAATTGGGTATTGGGTATTGGGAATTGGGTATTGGGTATTGGGAATTGGGTATTGGGTATTGGGAATTGGGTATTGGGTATTGGGAATGGGGAATTGGGTATTGGGTATTGGGAATGGGGAATGGGGAATTGGGTATTGGGAATTGGGTATTGGAAATTGGGAATTGGAATAAAATTCCGTAAATTTGTAGGGGCGGGTTTAGGGATAATCTGGGAACATGCAAGATCACCTTAGTACAAAACCCGCCCTAATGCTGACTCATTATTCCAATGCTTTCACCGAAAGCGGCGGGAAGCCCATTCCTTCTCTAGATGGGAGGGATAGCCGCCCGCCGCTTTGTTGTTTGTTTTTTGTTTTTTGTTTTTTGTTTTTTACAAACAACTAACAACTAACAACTTGCTAACACGTTAACGTAGCGGCACGAAGTGCAATCCCCCGTGCTGTCTTCCGGGGACAGAGCTTCGCGAAAGTTGGTAGGGACGATTGAATCAGGTTTTTGTTGGTTGCTCAAGCTGAGCTTGCTAATATCGTACCTTCTATTTTCACCACACCCCACACCCCACACCCTACACCCTGTCTCCTTTGAAGGTCTTGTTGTCACCCCGTCAGGGACTAATATCTTTAGAACGAGCATGGTCAGCGATCAGTCGTTTTTATGATAATTGCCGTAAGAAGGTTAAGGGAAAGAAAGGTTATCCCAAGTATCAAAAACGATGTCGCTCCGTTGAATACAAAACAAGTGGATGGAAA
>JAAHGR010000863.1 GCA_010672425.1 Symploca sp. SIO2E6 | reverse complement strand
ATTGGGAATTGGGAATTGGGGATTGGGGATTGGGAATTGGGGATTGGGAATTGGGAATGGAGAGAAGTCTTCTGCCTCCGGTTCCGCTCCTGGGAGGGGTTAGGGGTGGGTTCTGCCTCGGAGCCTCGGAGCCTCGGAGCCTCCTGCCTTGCAGCCTCCTGCTTTCTGCCTCCTGCCTCCTGGGCACTTTCCAACAACTCTTGCCGTCAACTGTAAGCAATCCCACTGAACTCAGCCCAAATGAAGTAAAGTAACAGTAAAATTTAGTTACAAATTACAATATCCTAATTCCTAACCGGAGCCAGCCTATGTTAATCAAAAAATCATCAATAGCACGCCTTTTAGGTGCAGTGGCAGTTACTAGTTGCTTAGTCAGCGGTTTTGCCACGAAGACCTCAGCTAACGGAAACTGCGGATTTACCCTCTGGAGTGGTGTTCCCAGAGAACATATCTTATGCTACCACCTCGACTTTGAAGGTCAACCTGGTATCTGGGATCGTTACCGACTGCGAATCCCTTCCAAGAAAATGGAATTAAGCGCTGCTCAGTTTGTCATTTCTTATCCAGACAACTACAAGGGGAAGTTTGACACAGACGCTGTTGAAGTGAAGGTTGGTGGCGATACTGTCCTGTTGCAAGAGGATGGAGTAGTTTGGGACAAGGAGAGACGACAACTTCAGATTTATCTATATGAGCCTACCGAAGCTGATCAAGATGTGGAGATTATTCTCTCCAATGTGAAGAATCCCAATTTTGGTGGCACTTACTATTTCAATGCTAAATACCTTCCCCCCGGTTTTGAGCCAGGTAGGTTTGAAGTACCCCGTTACATCGGTACGTGGATTTTGAGTATTAGTCGGTTCTAAGGTCACAAAAAGTAGGGGAGTAGGGGGAACTGGGTGAGAACAATCGATTTCAATAAAGAAAGATGAAATGGAACCTTTACCCAACAGCTGGACAGATATTCTCCCCCATGTGATTTACCAAACTGCTAATCCTCTAACAGTGTCTTTTGCCAAAAAACAAATCCGTATCGGTAAAAGATACGATTGTTATTCGTTCTTTTGTGAAGTCATATTCACTTTCTGTGTGGTCTAGAGTTGGGTATCTTTTATTTTAGCGATCGCTTGGGGATTTCAGAAACCGGGTTTCTTACTGACATCTCGGTTTCGAGGGCAAAATTATCCCAGAAACCCGGTTTCTTGTTACGCAATCGCGTAGGGATTTCAGAAACCGGGTTTCTTACTGACATCTTCAGTTTCCAGGGCAAAATTGTCCCAGAAACCGGGTTTCTTGTTGAGTGATTTGATAGCCAACTAAATCTTCAGCTCAAAAATCTTCTCAATCGTATCTTCAACCACCTTATCCGGTGTGGATGCCCCAGAAGTAATACCGACGACAATTGGACCAGAGGGGAGCCAGTTTTCCTGGATTGCTAAATCTTGGTTTATTGGCTTATGCTCTAACCGATTACCTGAAACAATCCGTTGATCACTATCGATGTGATAGGAAGGAATACCTCGTTCGATGGCAATTTCTTGTAGGTGGGTGGTATTAGAAGAATTGAAGCCACCGATGACCAACATCAAATCCAATTTTTCTTCTACTAGCTCAAACATAGCATCCTGTCGCTCTTGGGTCGCATCGCAGATGGTATTGAAGCTTTGGAAATGTTCGTTGAGTTGAGGCGGACCATACTTTTTCATCATGGTGTGCTCAAATAGTTTACCAATCTGCTCAGTTTCGTTTTTGAGCATGGTGGTTTGATTGGCAATCCCAATCCTTTCTAAATCTTGGTCTGGATCAAAGCCAGTTGAGCAAGCGGAACTAAATTTCTCTAAAAACTCTTCTTTATCACCCCCATGGAGAATGTAGTTGGCCACGTATTCTGCCTCCTGTAGATTAAGTACTATGAGGTATTTGTTGGCAAAGGAACTAGTGGCAACTGTTTCTTCGTGCTTATACTTGCCGTGAATAATTGAGGTGCAGTCTTTTTTCTTGTGCTTCTCTACTGTATTCCAGACTTTGGACACCCAAGGACAAGTAGTATCTACCATCTTGCAGTTTTTCTGGGCCAGCAACTGCATTTCCTGAACACTAGCACCGAAGGCGGGTAAAATGACTACATCACCGGTATCAACAACAGAAAAGTCTTTTTTCCCCTGTTCGACCGGGATAAACCCTACTTGCATCTCCCGTAAACGCTGGTTAACAGAAGGGTTGTGAATTATTTCATTAGTAATCCAGATCCGCTCAGAAGGGAAATGCTGACGGGTTTCATAAGCCATTGCCACGGCTCTTTCCACACCCCAGCAAAAACCAAATGCCTCAGCTAGGAGGATCGTAACTTCTCCCCGTTGCAGTCGATAGTTGTTGTCGCGAATTTCTTGAATCAGGCTGCTTTGGTACTCTGATTGCAGCTGAGTAGCAACTTCTGCTGCGTGACCAAATCCTTTACGATGATAGTTTTCTGAACCGTGGAGTGAGCGTTTAAAGGCTTTTGTATCCATGATGAAGAATTGAGAATTGGGAATTGGGAATTGGGAATTGGGAATTGGGAATTGGGGGTGAGCGAAATTTTGTGTGGGATTTCCATTCTCCGCGTCCCCGCGTCCCCGCGTCCCCGCGTCTGCTGAATCGTTTCCCCACCCCTTTTTTCGCTCACCCGGGAATTGGGGGGATCTCAACACGCAAATACCTTGTAACTAGCAACTTACGTTATTATTGAGTCCCCAGGTTACAACATTTCTGCCTACAATAGCACAATGCTACTGCAATTTTTCCCTAGACCTACTCACCCACTCACCCCACACCCTAACTGCTGTTAGATGTTATCATTTCCGATTCTTAAATCTTAATTCGGTAGCGCACTGAAAAGTGGAGACCATTCTCTTGTAGGGAGTTTCCTTGGCTGTTGACTTCAATTAATGGGATGCCATAGTCTAGGCGCAAATCTAAACCAGAGATAATTCGCCAGCGCAAACCTAGTCCCAGGCTGGCGATGATGTCGGGGTCAGGGTCAGGATCGAGGTTATTCCAAGCTGTACCAACTTCAAAAAAAGGTG
>JAAHGR010000862.1 GCA_010672425.1 Symploca sp. SIO2E6 | reverse complement strand
AAGGTTATCGCTAGGGCGGGTTTTGTGCAAAAGTTATCGTCAAATGCGATAAGATATCTCTAAACCCGCCCCTACAAATATACAGAATTTTTCCAATTCCCAATTCCCAATTCCCAATTCCCAATTCCCAATTCCCAATTCCCAATTCTCAATTCCCAATTAACTGATACACTTCCACTTCTACATCCGGGAATGCTAACGGAATAACTTTACCCATTTTATATCGCACTACAGATTGATACTGAACCTGATTTGGTGTACGATGTACCCATAACTGGCTGCCGGGAATATCAATTACCCAATATTCCAGTATATTATGCCGTGCATACATCCTGGCTTTATCTCCTAAATCATAGGTAAGGGTCGAATTAGACACTTCAATCAGCCAATAAATATCCTGCAGCCCAGGATGACGCTGATCATAACGGGATTCTGGCGGTAGAGCAATACAAATATCCGGTTGCGGCTCACCATCACTAGGTAATGTCACTGGAGACGTAGCAAAAACAACGGCTCGATTACCTAATAGAGCCTCCAAGTACTTTGCTCCTCGTCGATAGGTTACCCGATGGATGGGAAGTTCTGGAGCCATATCAATAATCTGTCCATTGATCAATTCAACCTGACGACCTGCTAAAAGGCCGCTTTTCATCATCTGATGATAATCTTTGACGCTCCAGTGGGTTAATGTTCTGACCATTTTTAGCTATCAGCTATCAGCTTTTTGAAGCTACAGGCGCACACATATTCCATTATTAGGGATAATAGCAAGAAACGTTGCAGGATGCAAGGGGTGCGATCGCAAGATCTCCTATACATAATGCAAATACCACACATCTTGTAGGGGCGGGTAATGGGACAATCTAGACCATTTAACCCAAATATTGGAATCATTTCCCGCCCTATCGATATCCTTCGGGTTAACGTAACCAATCCCGGCTCTCTAGTACATAGGGTGATAATCTGAGCTTATCATTTCTGTAATCCTTACATAACAAGGATTACAGAAATATCTTTTTGAGGAAGCTATCAGACATACCGGAGTTTCCACCGCAAGTACCGGAGAGCCATTGGGTTTATCTACATTTAGGCAGTTCCGAGAATTTAGATTGGTATTCTTGTTCTGAACAAGCCCTTATTTTACTCTTTCCTCATATTTTTTTTCTTTCTCTACTGAAACAATTAGAGTTACTTTTACCCTGGTTAAATGAACGAGGTTTTGAATTTGGTTTTCCGAGGTGCAAGATCTGAGTAAGAACAGAAAGCCCGGTCTCCTAAAAGCACATCCTTTGGTTTAAGGAAGTCATACAGTCGTCTTGCTAAGAAGCTTAATTTTAAGTTAAATATTCAGGTTGCTTCAAGTTACTGTGTTAACCTGAAAAACCAAAGTTAATTTTTTTTGACTAAAGGAGAAAAATAAGCATGTCAATATCTTTGGAAGAACTTTATAAAATGGCTGGTCTGTGGTTTTTTCAAGATACTTTTGGGTGGCATCTTAAAGAGCTTCCTCCTGATAATACCTATGAAGCACTGACAAAAGCAATGCTTATTTGTGCAAAAGGAGATGGAGTTATTGCCCCAGAAGAAAGAGACTGGATTATTGGTTTCTCTGCTGTTAAAGGAATGCCTCTCGATCTAGTTGAGGAACTGAAAAACTATGAGGCAACAGAAGATATAGCAGATGTTATTAATCGTACATCTCAAGCCATTAAGGCAAAAAGAGCTGCTATCTATTTTGCGATTAAGGCTTGCTCTGCAGATGCTAAATATCATGAAGGTGAACAAGCTTATGTCCGCAAAATGGCAAGCTTAATAGGCGTATCTTCAGAGGAAGTAAGCGAGTTAGAAGAAATGTGTTTGGAAGAACAAAAACTTACAGAAAAACGGTTGAAACTTCTATTTCCTGATGGTTTACCTTATAGCTCTTTAATGAGCTAGAGATATGATTCTCCATTATGTAAACATAATGGAGAATCATATCTCTTAGGTTAAAATCCTTGCACTTTCTTCCGTTGGATCTACGACCATTTCACTTAAATCATTACTTAATACCTCATACAAATGCCACTGACACTCAAGCTATTTTTGAGTGAGAGTTTTTGCTCGAAAAGCCAAATTTCTTTTTTGTTCATCCTGCTGCCGCCTTGCGCAGTCCTGGGTATGAATTGGCCAAAACTTACCCTGTAGACGAGGAAGTATCAGTTTGATATAGGAACATGAATATGACTCAATAGTATCAACCCTTCAAACTGGATTGTTACACATAGACCTTCCTTCAATGATGTTCTTCAAAAAAATTGCTTACCATGATTTTGAAGGAATTGGGATTAGTGCAGAAGAAGGAAAGCGTCTGGTTAGTAACCTTGGCAAGGATAAATTTTGTGTAATTCTCCGCAACCACGGCTTACTTGTTGGCGGACGCAGTATTGCCGAAGCATTTATGAACCTTTATTTTCTGGAAACTGCTTGTCGGACACAAGTCTTGTCCATGTCAACAGGGGCTCCTATTATTCAACCGTCTGAGCAGCCGATTTCTGTGTTTCTGAATACTCTAGAACAGTTGAAACAAAAGAATGGCTTTGCTAGTTTTTTTGCTTCCTTAATGCGGATGATTGATGGGATGGATTCATCCTATCGTGATTAAAGAAAATTCATTGGCATCACGGAGAAGACCCTCGCTTGAGCGCAATGGGAGCGTCAACCACTTGTCACTTAGCAAATTTTATGAGCTCAACTACCATTCCATCGCCTAAGGAAAATGTGCGCACCTATATACTCTGATTTTCAGAGACAGGCAAGATGCCTGTTCCACTCATAATTAATGAAGAGAATTTGGTACAAAGCGAGACGCTTGCGCTGATCGCAAGCTGGTGCCCAAAGCAATCGCAAGATATCCGATAATCACATTACAGATATCCCACAAATCGCAAATATTGCGCATCTCGTAGGGGCGGGTTTAGGGACAATCTAGACCATTCAACCTGAATATTGGAATCATTTCCCGCCCTGTCGATATCCTTCCGGTTAACGTAACTAACCACAATCCAGGAAATTTAACCCTAATATTA
>JAAHGR010000861.1 GCA_010672425.1 Symploca sp. SIO2E6 | reverse complement strand
ATGTTATGAGGTACAGTAAGAAAAATCCCCCTAAATCCCCCTTAGAAAGGGGGACTTTTACTGCCCCCCGATCTTCGGGGGGTTGGGGGGATAAAGGTGTACCACATAACAGCGAAAACTGCTGTATATATTAGTAAATTTTTGTTTTCCGTAGGGGCGGGTTCACCAACTCGATAAGTACATTGACCAATCAATCAACACTCACCCCCCCGGTAATCCCTGTGGGGCGGGTTTATTTAAATTATCCTGGGTTGCCTTACTTTTGGGTGAACCCGCCCCTACATAGGGTTTGCTATAATTTGTCCTCATACTAGCTGATCTTGTAGATTGGGTAGAGGACATTACCCAAGATGAATTTATGAGTAGCGATCGCATTGTGAGGAAATAGTGTTGCGATCGCAAGGTATAGAAGCAGATAATTTTACTGGAGTTTAGCGCCAAGGTACGGTAAAAAACATGACCCACACACCTGTAAAACTGACCTTTGAGCAATATCTCGAATATGAAGATAGCACAGATAACCGCTATGAGTTATTGGAGGGGGAATTAATACCAATGCCCCAGTAGGTTATCGCAATACAGGCGCACACCTACTCCATTCCATTATTAAAATGATAGCCAAAAATCACGGGTTTTTACAACCAACAAAATATTTTAAGGAGAAAGCGATCAGCTATGCTGGTGCTGTAGGCAATCGCATCCATTATTTGTTTTCAGTCCGTTTTAACGGACTTTCGCTATTAGCCTGGGGTTTTAACCCCTGGCGGGTTATCGCTGTTGGGTTATCGCTGGTAAGTTATCGCAATTGATACTACATCAGGTTTGCTGTAATTTGTCCTTATGCTAGCTGATCTTGTAAATTGGAAAGAGCAACCTTAATCCCCAGTCAGTCCCAATGCCTCAGGCAACTCTTAATCACATACTTGAGCAACTTCAGTCTTTAGAACTATCTGAACTGCAACAGCTCAATCAAGCAGTTCAAGATTACCTCACTCATCAGGAACAGATAGCAAAAACAGCCGCATTCCATCAATCACTAATCACTTCTGGATTAGTGCGAAAAATCAAAAAAACTTCTGGCAAGCAATCAATCAGGCGGCAACTGCTCGAAATACCGGGTGAGCCTCTTTCCCAGACAATTGTCGAGGAACGTCGCTAGATGAGAGTCTATTTTCTAGATAGCAGTGCTTTAGTGAAGCGATACATTAGTGAGATTGGTTCAACATGGGTCTTAGGGTTATTTGAGCCTGCCTTGAATCATGAAATCTTGGTTGCAGCTGTTACAGGTGTTGAAATTGTTGCTGCCATTACGCGACGAGCCAGGGGTGGGAGTATTAGTACATTAGATGCAACAACAGTGTCTAACCAATTCAAGAATGATTGGCTAACAGAATACCAAGTTGTTGAAATAACAGAAAATATTATTAATTCTGGAATGAGACTAGCTGAATTACATGGATTACGAGGCTATGATGCGATTCAGCTAGCAGCAGGTATTGCCATTAATCAGCTGTGCCTAGCCAACAGCTTACTTCCTGTCATCTTTGTATCAGCAGATAAGGAATTGAATACAGCAGCCTCCAATGAGGGTTTGATTGTCGAAAATCCTAACAATTATCCTTAGCGATCGCGTAGCATAGAAACTAAAGCACTGCTCTAATTGAGGAAAAACCATGTCTGTCAAATGGCGGTTAAATGTACTGATGGCTGAGCGATATCTGAACAATAAGGACTTGATGGAAGCAACGGGAATGCATCCTGTCGCTATCTCAAAGTTGAAGAATTCTCAGGAAATGCCAGAAAAGTTGGAACGAGCAACCCTTGAAAAACTCTGTACTGCTCTTAAATGTCAACCAGGAGATTTAATGTTGTGGGAACCTGACTTAGAAACCACAGAAAGTTTCTCTGCTACTCATCAGGATAACAAGGAGAAGAAACATCATTGCTCTGCTCTAGACATTATAGACGAATTACCAGGACAAAGACTATTTAAAACCCCTGAAGAAGCTGACCAATATCCCCAGGAGGAACGTAGTAAGTGGGAGAACTAAATCTGCCAGAATCTAGCCTTGTTTATCTAGATACTCAAATTATTATCTACAGCGTAGAAAAGCATCCAACTTACTGGTCACTTCTACAACCTATGTGGCAGCATTCTGCAAGATCGGATATCCAGCTTATGAGCAGTGAACTAGCATTGTTGGAAACATTGGTTGCTCCTCTCAAAATGGATGATGTAGTTCTTGTTAAGGCTTATGAAAGGCTACTACTATCTACAGAAATACAGTTGATGCCGATTACGAGAGCAATTTTGAAAGAGGCTGCACAAATGCGTTTCCAAACAAGCTTTAAAACGCCAGATGCTATTCATGCAGCAACAGCAATAGCTCACAGTTGTAGTATCTTTCTAACAAACGATTATGGATTTCGCCGCGTTTCCAATTTTCCTTTAGTCGTCCTAACTGATATCGTAAACGGCTAGGGTTATCGCAATACAAGCGCACACCTATTCCATTATTCAAATAATAGCCATCACGGGTTTTTACAACCAATAAAATATTTTAAAGAGAAAGCGATCAGCTATGCTGGTGCTGTAGGCAATCGCATCCATTATCTGTTTCCAGTCCGTTTTAACGGACTTTCGCTATTAGCGGTGGGCTTTGAACCCCTGGCGGGTATCGAATTGATGCTCCCTTTCTAACGGCATAGTCAACCGATGTGCTGTGTTGGGTTTCACTGCGTTACACCCAACCTACTTATAGCTACTACTTATAGCTACTTATAGCTGAGTTAGATACAGGCGCACATCTATTCCATTATTCAAATAATAGCCATCACGGGTTTTTACAACCAATAAAATACTTTAAGGAGAAAGCGATCAGCTATGCTGGTGCTGTAGGCAATCGCATCTATTATCTGTTTTCAGTCCGTTTTAACGGACTTGAGCTATTAGACAGGGGTTTTAACCCCTGGTGGATTATCGCAATTAATACTCCCTTTCTAACGGCATAGCCAACCGATGTGCTGTGTTGGGTTTCACTTTGTTACACCCAACCTACTTATAGCTACTTATAG
>JAAHGR010000860.1 GCA_010672425.1 Symploca sp. SIO2E6 | reverse complement strand
TGAAGAGAAAGATCTTGAGCGAACCCGCCCCTACATGATTGGATATACCAAATCATGTTTAACCAAATTAAAGATAAGATACCGTAGGGGCGGGTTCACCAGCCATTTAGCACATCCACCAGCTAATGAGATAAACCCGCCCCGGTTTCACCCAAGATGAGCTTACCAAACGCCGGGGCGGGGAAGGGTTAAGTTATCGTTGAGTAGGAAGATCTTGAGCGAACCCGCCCCTACATGGTTGGCTATACCAAATCATCAACCAATCCCTTCAATTTACATCCACATGGGAAAAGGATTTAATTGTTCTTCGGTTAAAGACTCTGGCAACCAACCCATTTGCACCGGCACATCATATAATCTGCCTGCACCCAAGCGCTTCCACATATGACGCATCCCTGGAACAATTACCTTGGCCACTCTCAAGCCAATATCAGGACGGGTCTGATCTAAAACTAACAGTTCTAGGCCCTGTTGCTCAACTGTTTGCTGACACAGTTTAACATCTGCTAATAAATCATCACTGGCGAGTTGCGGATAATCACTACTCTTTTTCGGCAGCATTTGCTGATTAGGAAGCAAATAAGATTGATTGGTTAAAGTTGCACTTTGCCACCATTGAATCGCTAGGGGATCGGCAGAAGGGGGATAGTTTGTTGTACCGTCATCCTTACAGGAGAGCACATTAGGCAAAATTTGATTAACCTCAGTTAAAGCTCGACTAATGGCAACTTTAGGGTCAAAATGGGCGCCGTATCCTAAGAGAATATCCTCTACTGCTCGCTCTTTTCGGGAACTAATGGCGGCAAAACAAGGAATCTGCAAATCGCTGGTAATATCTAAGACCCACAAGTCCCGATCCAGGTTTTGATAATATTGTTGTAGGGTTTGAAAATAAGGCTCAGCAAAACTGTCTAAATCTACTTGAGGCTTGGAGAGACGGTTATACCACCATAGGGCCACACAATCCCGTTCCACTAACTCCATAAATCCTTGTAAAATCGCCTCTTCTAAAGTATTTCCTGCTGCACAACCATTGGAGTCAGCCCAACAGTCTAAAGGAGAAGGTTGAGGATAACCGTAGTAACAGTAAGCAGTGGGTAAATATTTAAAGTCTTCCTCGGTTAAAGACCAAACAGGAGTCCAATCAATTACCCTAGCTTCATCGAAGGATTCTGGAACTCTTTGAAACCACCCTTGACATTCAGCATTCCATTGTTCTCGCTGTTGGTATTGCTGCTGACTAAAATTCAGGCACTGATGAGGATGAATGGCTTGCTCTCCTAGTTGTTGATAACTAGCTTTTGTGCTAATTTCATCCCCTTGATATACTCCAGAATAGCGTTCAATCGCCTCACCAAAACCACTGGCTCTTGCTTGACTATCGGTTCTGCCTTTACCCGCACTTCTCCCTCCGATATTTTGACGTAAACTAGCTAAATCATCGAATACATTGCGAAAATGATGTCTAGCTACATAAGTGTGCATTAATCCTGGACCGGTAATCTTGCTTAGTTCTCGCACAACACCGGTAATTGGGCTAATATGATGTTGATATTGTTGCAGAGTGGCTTCAGGGGAACAAAAACGGTGTCCTCCATCAGTAGTAAAGCCTTTTTTACGGTGTCCTAAAACCACAGGTAAGGGTTGTTGAGGCAATTTTTGTCCACAACTAGAACATTGAGGGCGTTTAACCAAAATATGGTTTTGAGTTTGCAGGGTCAGGGTATCGTAAGTTATCAGATTCCCTGTTAACCTAGGATTGTTTTTTTGGACAATCCACTTAAAAACCTCTATCGCAGCCATGGTTAAAGCCTGTTGTACCGTAGCAGGGGCAAAACCGAGGGGAGGTGTTAGAGACGTTGTCAGATTTTTAGATCTGCCAATAAACTCTTCCATGGGTCGATTATCTCGCCAACGCTGGGCGAAACAATGCCAACATCCTGTTTGATGAGGAACAAATAAAGGACCGAGCCAAATGATGGTTCCTAAGGGTTTGAGCAACATCCAAGGGGTTTGAGCTGCTAATGCTTGTTGATTAAACTCCTCTAAGGAGGGGTGGAGATAATCGTCGGTTAAGATAATCGTTAAATCCCCGGCTTCAGCTACTTGAATGTGGAAAGACTTTAAGATATCAATAAAATCTTGTTGGGCAACTGCACCCAAGGCTTTGACGGTGACTGTCGTTGATTGTAATTGCTGGTAAGCTTCCGCTGCCGAAATATGAAGATGATGGCAAAAGATAGCTAAATTAGCAGGTAGTAATTCCTGTTGATCTAAAATATATCCCTGTTTGTGTAATTGAAACAGAGCTTGTTGAATTTGAATGCTAAAACTAAGTATCTTTTGAAAAAAGTTAGCAGTATCTGGAGTTGATTCCTGGTCTTCTAGTAGTTCTAATTGAAGCAGATCAATAATTTGATCAACCTGACGTTGACCATCAATCAACTGCACTAAACGGTAGTAAAGGGGATCTTGCAGACACACGGATCCTCTTTCAGAGAGAAAAAATACCGTGTCTGGTGCTAGGGTTTCAACTAAGTAAGCAGGATTAAGGTAGGGTTGATTGAACATAAGGGAGAAGGGAACGGGGAACAGGGAACAGGGAACAGGTAAGTAGAATCGTTTACCGTAGGGGCGGGTGTACCAACCATTTAGCACATCCACCAGCCAATGAGATCAACCCGCCCCGGTTTCACCCAAGATGAGCTTACCAGACGCCGGGGTATCGTTTACCGTAGGGGCGGGTTCACCAACCATTGAGCGCATTCACGAGCCAATGAGATAAACCCGCCCTGGTTTAACCCAGGATCACGTTACCAGACGCCGGGGTATCGTTCACCGTAGGGGCGGGTTCACCAGCCATTGAGCGCATCCAACAGCCAATGAGATCAACCCGCCCCGGTTTCACCCAAGATGAGCTTACCAGACGCCGGGGTATCGTTTACCGTAGGGGCGGGTTCACCAGCCATTGAGCGCATCCAACAGCCAATGCGATAAACCCGCCCCGGTTTAACTATACGCCAGGGCGGGTTTAGTTAAGTTATCGTTGAGTAGTGAAGATCTTGAGCGAACCCGA
>JAAHGR010000086.1 GCA_010672425.1 Symploca sp. SIO2E6 | reverse complement strand
GTTAGAGTTGTAAGTGGTTTTTCCAGAGTTTATGTTAGCTAAGTTGACTTTGTTATCGCCGCCGAAAGTAGCAAGGTACTTACCATTTTCGCTAAAAATAACTTCTCCGACTGACTTGTCATGGCTAATCGTTAAAACTAAGTCTTGAGTTTCTATTTCAACTACCTTAACTGTTCCACTTGAACTACCAATCGCTAGATATTGGCTATTGGGGCTAAAATCATAGAGGGAAACATCGTCAATCCAGTGAATGAATTTTGGCAATTGCAATATGCTGCGCTGTAGGTTGCTTTGCGCTTCAACAGTTGGTTGGTTGATGGACTGCAGCCGGTTGAAAGCCTCAACTGCTAATAATGCTGCTGTCGGACGCTGATTTGGTTGCTCATCTTGCAATTGTTTTGATTGTGCGATTAATTTTTCAGCGGTAGCTTTTGTCTTCGCTACGGCTGATTCCTTCGCTAAGCGGCTAGATCGACTCCACAATGCTGTCATAGCTATCACTGCTATAACTGAGCCAAAAAGTGCCCATTGAAGGATTTTATTTAGTTTCTTCTCACTTTGCCTCCGTTGCTCTTTTTCCCTAGCAAGTTCTGCTAATAAGTCACTTCCTTTCTTGTGGCGAATGAAAGGAACCAAATAATCGTGTACCAGTTGATAGTGAGCAGTCGGATGTCCGGGAATTTGCAAAACTACCCCTGACTTGATCAAAATCTCTAACACTAAATCTAATTTATGGGACTCTGGCTCTAGATCTTTGGCTAAGTCCTCTTTAGTCTTCAGCGGGCGAGTGTTCTTTTCATCTGTCAGCAAGTACAATACTGACTGAGCTACACGCTCATTCTCCCTACCACAATCTATAATAACCTCATCTAAAAATCTCTCAACCAGTTTAGTCTTAGTTCCGTGTTTCTGATATTCCTTCAGCTGGGTAATGCCCTTGGCTTGTAACTGTGCTCCTACAATCTGTAACTCAATGGGACGTATTTCTCCTAATTCTCCTGCCAAATCTTGTACTAATTGATCTACTAAAGCAGGTTCTAAGTGAAATTTAGCACGTTCGGTTAAGGTTTGGAATACGGATTTGGCATCTTGTGGTGAAAAATTGCCCAAGTAGTAGAGGATTTCCAAAATCTTGCGGTCATCACCATCAATTATCTTCAACTCTGTCGTGCGAGTAAACTCAAAAAAGTAATGCAGATAATCTTCTCGCAGGGATAGAATAACGTTGACAAAAGGAATTTCTACGCAATCGCGCAAAAACTGATAAAAGGCTTGTTTGCTGGCTTGGTCTTGACGGGTAAAGAAAAACTCCTCAAACTGGTCAAAAATCAGCACGGTTAACAGATTACTCTCGGAATTTTGACGCAATTGTGCCAATACGCCTGTCAGGTTTGCATTACAGCAGTTTTCGCTGTTATGTGGTACATCTTTATCCCCCCAACCCCCCTTAGAAAGGGGGGCAATAAAAGTCCCCCTTTCTAAGGGGGATTTAGGGGGATTTTTCTTACTGTACCTCATGACATCGCAAAGCGCTGTATCTGTGGAGTCGCTAGGCTGTACACCCCTACTACTAAGCTGTTGATTCAAATCCTCAACCCAATTAGTGTAAGTTCTAACTAACAGGGGTAGAGTATCACGCACTCTTTCAAATGGTGTAACTTCGAGGGTTGGTACTAACCCTGCCTCCAGAATCGAACTTTTGCCTACTCCTGACTGTCCATAAACTACAGTTAATTTGTAATTAGTTTGTCCGATTCTTTTGATAAGACGCTTAACATCCTGTTGTCGTCCAGAAGCTGCTACTATATCCTGAATCATCTCTGGTTGTTGCGGCAGAGGTGATTCATCTTGCGTTCCTATTACCTGTCGTTGCGGCTGGAGACGTCCTGCACCAATGAAAGCTTGTAACCCATACTGGCTCTTAATTTCCCGTTGCTCTAGCTTGAGGTTAAACGCTTTTAAATACTGATGTTGCTCAAAATAGAGTAACCTTAACTGCTCCAAGATACCAGTGTACAGCTGCGGGTAGTACTGGGGTTGACTTTGATTTCTGGCTGTTTCTAAGTGATCAATAGCTGGTTGAACTTGACCTAAATGTCCTAGGCTTTGGGCTAAAAGAAAATGATATAATCCTTGAGCCTGGAGATCAGCACTAGAAGTTTCCTGGGATAGCTCGAGTGCTTGTTGAGCGTGTTGCTGGGCTTCAGACCAACGCGACTGTTCGAGAGCCACCTGTGCCAAAAAACCATAGTCCTGAGCTAACTGTCTCGGTTCACCATAGTTTTGATGTATCATAAGAGCTTTGTTAGCTAAGGTTTGTAGTGATTCCCATTCTTTTAGATCTCGCAGAACCTCACCAAGTTGATTAATATGTTGAGCAACTAAATCTAGATGCTGTCCCTGCTCAAAAGCAGCCAAGCTGTGCTGAAGATGCTCCCTCGTTTGCTGTAAACAATGTTTCTGATCTGCTTGATGTTGTTTTCCTTGAAGTGAATAAGCTGCTGCAATCCTTAATAATACTCTTCCTTGTCGCTCTAGCTGGTTTGCTCGCTGCCAAAAGGCTAAACTTTGCTGATAATACTCTAGCGCTGTATCAATTTGCTGGTTGCGGTGGTGGAGCAAACCTAGGATAAATTCCCAACTAGCTTCTAATTCTGGCTCTAATTTTTGTCCGCGACTCTGTAACTCCTGCTGAGCAGCTTCTGGTTCGGAACTATTGAGAGTGAAGGTGGAATTACTGGTAAATACCTGTTCTGACTTTTGGCGCAGCCAATCGATCAATTCCTGATCCGTCAGGGAAAATTTAATCGGCGTACCAGCCCAGCTATTAAAATCTGGTGCTAACCGCCCTAGCTTTCTGATTACAGCATCAGTACCCCATAATACCACAGGAAAGGCAAAACTACTTTTGAATTTATCTCGCGCTCGGTTGGCAGAAGCAATCAGTTCCTCAAGAGCAACTACGGATTCTAACCCCAAAACCATTAAAGCTTCTGATGGCTGATCTCCAACCTCAGCCAGGATCATCGGATAAAGCGCCTTAGCCGACTCTGGTAGAACTAGCGATCGCAATTTAACGGTAGATTGCTCCTGTAGCTGTTGTAAAATTTGCGATCGCAAACTGGCATAATTGCACCATACCAAAATCAAAGAAAATCGCCCTTTCGAGAATGCGATCGCTCGTGCTAGGGTTTTGAGAGAACGCTGGTTAGGTTCGGAAATATTCCCTGATAGTTGTGGGTTAGTCATAATTTCGATAAGGGTGAGATCAGGACAGGCAGGATGCCTGTTCCACAGGAGTTGTGATTATTAATATGGGATTCGTGAGATCAGGACAGGCAGGATGCCTGTTCCACAGGAGTTGTGATCATTAATATGGGATTTGAGGGTGAGATCAGGACAGGCAGGATGCCTGTTCCACAGGAATTGTGATCATTAATATGGGATTTGAGGGTTGGTTTTACTCCTGCTGCTGACGACTTCTTCTTTCCTGTTGCCAAGACTGGAATTTTTCCGTTTCTAACAAAAGCGGGTTCAGTCCAAACCAGTTACCCTGATAATCGCAATATTCAAAGACGAATAGACTCCGTAACAGCACTTGGTATTCTTCCTCACCTTTAACCTTTTGTTGCTCCACTACTTGAAATAGCAAGTCCCATTCGTTATCATCAATTGCCATCAACAAGCGATCGCGGGATTGCCGAATTACTGCTTCTAATGTTTCCTTTTTAAAATTCGAGTTGTTTCCGGTTCTAGGTGCTGTCTTAACTTTGAGCGCAACTGCGGGCTATTTTTCGTTTTTGCCGTAATCTTACCAATGCCCAAAGGCAGGGAAAATTCAACTTCCCCTTCACTACTACCCTTAATTTTGCCAATTCCAGGAACCTCTGCTTCCGCTTTTAGTTCCATCGGTGTCTGTAAAAAATCTCCTATTTCCTTGAGGAAAGTCTTGAAACGGTGAGGTTGTAGAGAGACCTTGCTTTCATCTAAACTCTTACTTACCTGACCTGCGATCGCGAGTAAAATATCTGTAATATCCAAGTCCGTGGCATCAAGATATTCTGTAGATGCAAAATAGACTACATGAAACCCCTCCTCCTCCAATTCCGCCTTCAGTCGCAATAACTCAGTAGACTTACCACAACCGATGTGTCCAGTAAACAATTGGCAGGTAGGCTTGTTGGTTGCCAGACGTGTAATGGTTCGCTTAAGAGCCTGAATCACTTTGCTACCTCGCACGGCAGCAAAATCAATATAGTATGGTCGATCCTCAGCATTGCCAATAACTAGGGTTCTGTTTGGGTCACAAGCATCGAAAAATCTCTGTAAATCCAGCTTCATTGCCACTTATAGGTTCTGGTTCTTTCCTTATAACCTATATTAATGCGATCGCCTGGAGGTGCAACAAGCAAGTTACCATAAAGCAGAGCTGATCCACTCTACCACTTTCAATTTAACAATTTAACAATGAACCATGATTTTCAACACCTAGCCCAACTTTACAAAAATGCCCTCCTCCAAGACACAATCCCTTTTTGGGAAAAATACTCCATCGACTGGCAGCAAGGCGGCTATTTTACCTGCTTAGATCGAGAAGGCAAAATCTATAATACAGATAAGTTCATTTGGCTACAAAATCGCCAGGTGTGGACTTTTGCCATGCTTTATAACCAACTAGAAAAGCGGGAAAATTGGTTGAAAATTGCGAGAAACGGTGCCAATTTTCTCAGCAAATCTGGTAGAGATGCAGATGGGAACTGGTACTTTGCTCTCAATCAAGCAGGACAACCTCTGGTACAACCCTACAATATCTTTTCCGACTGTTTTGCTGCTATGGCATTTAGTCAATATGCTCTAGCTTCTGGGGAAACTTGGGCCCAAGAAGTGGCTCTACAAGCTTACAACAATGTTTTGCGCCGTCAGGAAAATCCTAAGGGGAAATATAACAAGATCTATCCCGGCACACGTCCGCTGAAAACCTTGGCAATTCCGATGATTTTAGCTAACTTGTCCCTAGAAATGAGTTGGCTTTTGCCCAGTGATCGCTTAGAACAGATCCTTGATAAAACTGTTCAAGAGGTCATGACGGATTTTCTCAACCGGGAAAGAGGGTTGATGTATGAAAATGTTGCCCCATATGGTTCACCAGTGGATTGTTTTGAGGGACGGTTGATTAACCCTGGTCATGGTATCGAAGCGATGTGGTTTATTATGGATATTGCCCACCGTCGTAATAATGCCCAATTGATTAACCAAGCCGTTGATGTGATACTCAATATCCTCAATTTTGGTTGGGATGAGCAGTACGAAGGGATTTATTACTTCCTAGATGCTGAGGGTTATCCTCCCCAACAATTAGAATGGGATCAAAAGCTGTGGTGGGTTCACTTAGAATCGTTGGTTGCTCTATCAATGGGTTATCGTCTGACGAAGCGTAAGGAATGTTGGCAATGGTATCAACGGGTTCATGATTATACCTGGTCTCACTTTGCTGATGCACAGCATGGTGAGTGGTTTGGCTACCTCAACCGTCGTGGAGAAGTGCTTTTAAACCTTAAGGGTGGCAAATGGAAAGGTTGTTTCCATGTACCCCGTGCTTTATACCTTTGCTGGCAGCAATTCGAGGCCATGAGTTGAAATTCACTTCCCTACCTTTATACTTTTTAGACAAATACAGAGCCGGTCCAGGATTCTTAGAAACCGGGTTTCTGGCAAGAATAACGATAAATATCAGCACTTTTCCAAAGAAACCCGGTTTCTGGACCAACGCTCTAGTTCTGATAACCGACATTCTCCATTGACCCAATCAAAGGAAAAATTATTTGAAACTCGGTACCAGTATCTGGATGAGAACACAAGAACAGTTGTCCGTGATGTTTTTTCGTAATAATTTGATTGCTAATTGCTAAACCCAAACCGGTTCCTTTACCAACTGGTTTGGTAGTGAAAAACATCTCAAAGATTCGCTCTTGAATTTCTGGAGGTATCCCAGGACCATTATCCGCAATCCGAATAGAGACGAACTCAGTTTCCCTTTTTTCTAAAATCTCGGTAACAATTTTAATCTGAGGTTGCCATGCTATTGAAGCATCTCTTTGCTTTTGCTCAGCTAGCTTATCTCCTAAAGCCTCAATGGCATTACTGATGATGTTCATGAATACCTGACTTAGTTGACCTGAGTAGCAATTGACTAATGGCAAATCTCCATAAGCCTTAATTACTTCAATGCCAGACTTAAGACGGTTATTCAAAATAATCAAAGTACTCTCCAGGCATTCATTGATATCAGCAGGTTGAGGTTTACTTTCTCCCAAGTGAGAGAAGTTGTGCAAACTGCCTAAAGTTTCGGTTAATCTATCTAAAGCTGTACTAATGCTTTTGATGATATTGGGAAAATCTTCTAAGATAAAATCAAATTCTTCTTTTTCTTTAATTTCTTGTACTTTATCAGATACCTGAGGCATTTCCGCTTCATAAACAGCTAAAATATTGAGCAAATTCTGATAGTAGCTCTCGATAAATTCAAAATTACAACTAATGCAAGTAGCAGGATTTTTAATCTCATGGGCAACACTAGCAACCATTTTACCCAAACTCGCCATCTTTTCGGTTTGAATCATCTGAGCTTCGGTTTGCTCCTTGAGCAGTTGAGTTGTCAGTTGATGAACGTGTGATTGAGCTATTAGTAACTCATGAACATCTAGCAAGCGGTAAACTCCAGTTTCTATTTCTACCACAATCGGTTCATAAAGTACCTGTGCTGGACGTTGCAGTGCATGGCGAGCCGCTTCTTCAATCAGCATGTTACCCTCAAGTTTCAAAACCTCTGTACCGGCAAAACGATACAAAGAAGCTAGAGGACGTTTCAGAAACAGTTCTAATCCATAAGGACTACTCATTTGTTCCAAGAATCTACGCCGGGAAATCATTCCAGCCAACTGCCCTTGCTTCATTAAAATCACTCCTGGTAGGAGCTGATTAACTTGAAATTGATAAGCAACCTTTTTTCCTAGCTCACAGGATTCTGCTTGAAAATCGTATAGTGGCAGGTCTTGAATCTTTGATTCTAGACTAAGATCATGGGGCTTAACTTTAGCAACCACTGATAGTTTAGGATTAGACTCATGCAAGACAAACATTAGGAACTCTCATTACTAAGTAGGGTTTGCTGAAAAAAGATTAATTGGTTCGCCTGTTGGATGAATAAGTAACAAGTAATAAATAAAGAGTTAATTAAGGTCTGCTGAATAATTTATTGTGGTTAGTTATGGAGGCAAAACCCCACCCCTGGAAAAATAATAGTTTTTTCCCTTATATTGCTAATTTAACCAGGAATCTCTAGATGAAACTTCCGGATAAATGAGCCTAATTGGACAATTTTCTTGCACCCATGAGGATAAAAAAAAGGCTTGAAACCCAAATATGATTTTGGTTGCGCTTTTATTCAGCAAACCCTAAATGGCACTTGCAGTGAAAACAGTACTTAGTTTAGCACTTAATTATTAAAATGTATTTTTTTGTGAATAAAAAATATTATCTTAAGTTCTTTTTAAGATCTATAAAGAATTAACCTAAGTTTAAGCTTTGGTTAGCTTAATTGGTTTTCAGCCAAAAAAGCTGAAAGCTGAAAGCTGCTTTAAGGTTTTGTTGGAGCAGAATCTGGGTTATCCGGAGCAAAGGTTGGCTGGGATTTGTCGGGACTACCAATTACTGCTGATGAACTACTAGGCAAGGACAGTTCAATATGAGAACCCCGGTCGTAAATCTCAATATTCCACTGTCCTGAGCGATTGGATTCAAAAGCAATAAAGCGACCATTGCCACTAATAGTTGGGTTGCGAATTTCCCCCAAGATATTTTTGGTTATTGCTTCTGATTTTAGAGTCTGGCGGTCATAAACAAAAACATCTGGCTTACCCAATTGCTCGGATATATAAACAATGTAACGACCATCAGCACTAATGTCTGGTTGTTCCTGAATGGCCTGAAGTTGGTTAAGTCCAGGTAAATCGATCAAACGCTGTTGCTGGACATCATACAGAAAAATACCCCGCCCTTGCTGACGATCAGAAGTAAAGACTAAGTAGCGACCATCATAAGAATAGCGGGGTTGTTGCTCAGCGGCAGAACTATTGAGAGTCGCACCCAAGCTTTGGGTAGGTGGAGTCAAATAACCCCTAGAGGAGCAACCCACCAATCCTGTACTCAACACAACTACCAAAACTTTGAGTAACGGATAGTAACCCTTAGGAAGGTTGTTCATCACTTGATTCCGGTAAAATGCAGCAGTTAACGTCATTTAAGCAAACTTTACCCCAATTAAGAGCCCAACGTACTAGTGCAACCCGATTATCTGTAGACGTTTTCGTCAGGATATTGCTAATGTGATTATCAACAGTCCGCTTACTGATTTCCAGCTGCTGAGCAATATCCTGATTGGTTAAGCCAGCAGCTACGAGTTCGATAATTTGTAGTTCACGCTCTGAGAGAGACCCAGATATATAAGATTTGCCAACAGCCATAGGTATTTTACCCTTGGTATATGTACTTACCATATATTCCAATTTTAGCTGTCAGCTGTCAGCTGTCAGCTTGCGGAAGATTTTCTGGTAGTCTGAGAAGATATTATATGTATCATATTTGTGACTAATCCTCGTGTTAGAGACTAATCCTCGTGTTATCTGCCTTGGTGAAATTTTGTTTGACTGTTTAGCTGATCAGTTAGGGCGATCACTTGAACAGGTAGAATCTTGGACACCTTACCCAGGGGGCGCTCCTGCTAATGTGGCTTGTGCCTTAGTTAAGCTAGGAACTCCAGCTGCCTTTGTCGGTTGTCTAGGTCAGGATCAACCAGGAGACAGCTTAGTACAATTGTTACAGGAGGTGGGAGTAGACAGTACTGGCATTCAGCGCCATCCCACAGCACCGACGCGACAAGTGTATGTGGTACGTTCTGAAACAGGCGATCGTGAATTTGCCGGTTTTGGTGAACTCGATACCACCCAATTTGCCGATGCCTTTCTCCAAGCAGCACAATTACCTGTATCTTTATTTCAAAATGCTGAATTTTTGGTTTTCGGAACCCTGGAGTTAGCTTATCCCGAATCTCGCGAAGCTGTCCAAAAGGCACTGCAACTAGCTAATCAGTACGATGTGAAAATTTTATTAGATGTCAACTGGCGTCCAGTGTTTTGGCCAAACCCCAGTGCTGCTTTACCCCAAATTCACGCACTGTTGAAGCACATCGATTTTCTCAAAATTGCCAAAGAAGAAGCCGAACTCCTATTTGACACTATTGATGCTGGTGCTATTGCCCATCGTATTGACTCCGTAGAAGGGGTTTTAGTAACCGATGGGGATCAACAGATGAGTTATTGCCTGAATGAATACGAAGGTAAATTACCAGCTTTTTCTGTGAATGTCCAAGATACTACCGGCGCCGGTGACAGTTTTGTGGCTGGTTTCGTCCACCAGATTTGTCAGCAAGGAATGAAATGCCTTGCTACGGCTGAATCCGCCAGAAATGTGGTTAAATATGCCAGTGTAGTAGGGGCACTGACAACTTTGAAGCCAGGAGCGATCGCTGCTCAACCCACAGCCCAAGAGGTGGAAGCGTTTTTCCAGCAAGGTTAGGAGAATTGGGAATTGGGAATTGGGAATGGAAAACCATTAGGGTCAGAACAATCGATTTTTTCTGTTCCCTACTCCCTGTTACCTGCTCCCTTGACAACGACATTTTTGTCTTAATACCAAATCCGCCTTTCAAACCCCCGGTTTCGCTTAAGCTCTTAACTAATATCAATTCCGGCTACATTGGTATAATATTCACTCTGGTAGGGGCGCAATGCTTGCGCCCGCAATGCTTGCGCCCGCAATGCTTGCGCCCGCAATGCTTACGCCCGCAATGCTTGCGCCCACAATGCTTGCGCCCGCAATGCTTACGCCCGCCAGTGTCTATGTTTTCTAACCAAAAAGCCCTTACCACTCCTCTCCCAATCCTTGCCTAAATCAAGCGTCTCTATCACCGTTTCTACTACTTTTGCCTAATGGATAGCTTAATAAGGGGGAAGCCAGAGAATGCTTCGCTCTTTTAGTTCCACAGGGACTTTTAGAAGAGTGTATTGGCGTGACACACCTAAAAATGTAGGTTGGGTGTAGCGATAGCGTAACCCAACACAGTCCGGTGTTGCGTTGGGTTTCACTTCTCCTTCGACCGACGCTACGCGAACGTTACACCCAACCTACTTATTCCATCATTTTAGTTGTGTCACGCCACTACGAAGGAAAGCGATCGCACTGGGGAAACTGGGGGAGCAGAATTGGGTTAGGTGGAGCGATCACATCCTTGTTTACTGCAACGTTTTCTGCTATTATTACCTAATAATTGGATCAATTTACACCTATAAATACAATTCTTGGTAAGCCTTGGAGTTTTCTTCGTGCTAAAAGCTGATAGCTCTAAGCCAAAATTCCTAATAAAATTTCCAGCAATGGAATCAATTCTTCCGGAACGAGATAGCGCTTAGGATCTTGTCGTATGCAACATTTTTGCCGATCAAAGGCGCCGAAACGCCAGTCCTCCCCTGTGGTAACAATACCGTATAAAATCGGCTTGTCGGACTGTGTCCATCGATCCAGAGCAAGCAATTCTATCGCTAGTTGAGTGAAGCCACGTACCAAATCCGATTGTTTTGCTTCGATGACCACAAGGTTATTGCTGGCAATATAGTAATCTATAGTTCCCCGTAGGTGTTCACTAACCGCGATCGAATATTCAATATCAATTCGGCTATCACTCACATCAGCCACCTCTAACAAAATCGGTGCGATAAGCGCTTCCCGGCGAGCCGTTTCGTTAACTAGTTCAATGCGGTTGCGGTTGCGATGGAGTTGATGCAGCAGGGGTTCGATGGGAAAGGTAAGGGACTTGCGAGGCAAATCGATAGGCAATCGTTCGAGGGTGCAGTCAAATTCCGCCAAGATATCCTCAAGGGTGAAGGGGAGATCGAAATATTGGTTGAAGGTGCAAGGTATTCCAGCTTCGAGGATGCGGGGACGTTTCTTCATAAATGGATGCTATCGAACCTAACCTATTCTACATTGCTAGACTTGATATTAAAGTACGGAGTTTATTATTCTGCCTGTTGGATGATATCAACATAGAAAGCAGGAACAAAGCCAGTAACATAGCCTTGTTGATCATTCTTTACAAGAACCTTATACCAATTATTTGACTTGGCATTACCCATGGTATTATAACTGTCTCCATCCAATTCATTGATAATTAAGAGGCTGCTTCCTCTCTGTAGCAGTTCAACTATATTATCATTATCTTCTCTTGATGGTCGTTTTTTTAGGTACAGTCCTTCTTGGTTGCTTTTACTATTAACCACAGCTTTCTCATTTATCTCTTTCCAATTAATGTTGAAGGCAGCATCGCCATCTTTTTCATAGTGGAAGAACACAATATAATAATTTCCATTCCTAGGAAATTCATTAAAAAATATTTCTTGAGATCCAGACTGCCACTCCCCATAAGGTGAAATTGCTATCCACCTTTCTTTGCTTGTTTGATCAAGGAGAGCCCATAGCTGGTATCCATCATCTCCATCCATCTCGAATTGGTACAGTGCATTCCTCTTAAATTGGCTTTTGGTCTGACCCCTAGTTAAAAAATAGTCTGGTTGTAAATTAGGATTTTTGTTAGGAGGCTCATTTTCCCAGTTACCTCTTTCAGTCTGGATACCATGAAATTTAACTTCTTTTTCAATACGTTCATTTGGACCCAAATTGAGGATAGCTGTAGGGTTGAATGAATAGTTTGTTTCATCAGAAATATTTTCCAGCTGTGTGTTAAATGAGTCCCGGATATTCTCTGGAGGCTTATCATATTTGTCGTTATCCCATGGGCTATACCAAACTTTCCACTCAGTCTCTTCATTAACTTGTTCTTCAACGTCTAATTTAGCCGGGGTCGAGGGTGGGGTCGAATCAGGATTCTTGTTAGAATTACTCCCTATTACAAATCCGAGTAATATACCCAGTGCTACCAATAGTGCTGTAACTATCCAATACGAAGATAAATATAGATTAATTGGTGCTTTTATGGATTTCTGGGTATATTTTAGATGAGCTTGCAACAGTTCATCGATACTTTTTGAATCCTCTAAAAATCTCTGTTCTTCTTCTTGTAAAACTCGGTTGTTTGCCCAATTCAATGCCTCTCCCAATTCTTGTCCGAACAATAGCTGAGATTTATCTTGATAATTAGAGTTTAACCAAGCATTTAGTTTTTTCGCATAAGGTTGCAAATTTGCTAATATTTCATTAACCCAACTAAGATTAAAAACTTTCTCATAAATGCGGTTAGAGACTTTTAATTGTCCCTGCTGTTTAACTACCAACCCGATATTCAGTAATTCCAGTTGCTCAGGGCTTTCATCAGAGGCTACTCCTTTTCTGTGTAAAATTTGTCTATAAGTTTCTAGTATCTGGTAACCACGAGGATTATCTGTAAGAAGATAATCACGAATTTTTCTCAGAGGCTCTGCTACAACATGAGTCTCCCAATTATTAATCATAAATTGCACTAATTCCTCCACCCACTTAGCTTCATTTCCTTCTTTTATTGGATGGGATTGGGAATTAAGGACAAATTGCACAAGCTTGTCGGTGAGAATTGGTTGACCACCTGTCCAAGAACGTACTTGGCCAAGCACAGCTAAAGGATTACTAACCCCTACCAACCTTTGAGCTACATCACTAACAGCTTTTCTTTCAGCTTCTTCTACAGCATTGCGACTGTATGCTGCCACGCTTGCAGTTAGGTAGCGATAATCATCATGACTTAAATCTTTGCCATCTGCCCATGCTTGTGCCTTTTCCAGTGCTTTTCCTCGCAATAGCAATGATTCATCGCAACCTGAAGTTAACCAGCTTTCCATTTGCTCTGCATAGGGTCGCAGTTGAGCTAAGGCGTTTTTAACCCAAGGTAAATTAAAAACTTCCTTGTAAATAGGATTGTAAACTTTCAATTCTCCATTTTTGCCAACTACTAACCCCGATAACCGCAATTCAATCTGCTCATCACTATTATCTGATAGCACTTGGCCTTGGTTAAGAATTCGTTGATAGAGTCCCAGTAGCATACCAGCGGATTGTTCGTTTCTGAAAATGCGATCATATATTGTCTTTAAATGAGACTGTTGATCTTGAGATTGCCAATTTTCAATCACTTGTGACCTCACTAATTGCTCAACTATTTCTGCTTCTCTACCTGCGGGAATAGGAGACTCAATATTAGCTACCAAGGAACAGATACTTTGGGTGAGAAAAGGTTGCCCACCAGTCCAGTACAATATTCTCCTGAGTACTGCTTTAGGGTCGTCAGTTTTTTCTCTCAATCCCTCCTCTAATGGTTGGACTCCCGACTCCTTAAAGCCAGTCAATTCAATCGACCGACCAATATTAAACGAAGTCTGAGTTTTATTTTGAATCAAATCAGAAGGCGTTGCTACTCCAAACAGGGCAAACCCCAAACGCTCGTAGGCGGGATTTTCAGCACGCTGGTTATAAAAAAACCGAATCAGTGAAAAGAAATCATCCAGTAAAAACTGGCTGCTGAGAACCTTATCAATTTCATCGACAAAGATGAAAACTTTTTCTCCTGAACAATGTACCAGCAGTACATCTTCAATAAATAACCTCAGTTGTTGGCTAGGAGATAGTTCTTGTTGCTCCTGCAACCAGACTTTTAAATTAAGCTTGCTCTGGAGATTAAATCCCTTCAATAACTCATTGATGACTCCTCTGTACCATTGCCCTAAGTCTTTAGGAGTTTCACCACTCAAGTCAATAGAAGCACAGCTCATCCCCGCTTGTTGTAGCTGATACCTCGTTCTTACCCGCAAGCTAGATTTGCCCATCTGCCTACAGTTAAACACATAGCAATATTCACCTTGTTGGAGCGCTGCTAACAGTTCTGCATCAGCCTTCCGTTCTACATAGCTACGGTCTTTAATACTGAGACTACCACCAACTTTATACCTGTAATCCTGCTGTTCCATATTGTGTCCTCCAACCTCTTAGGTGAATTGTTTCCTACAAATGTTTTCTAAAATACTGATAATACAGTTCACAACTTGGTATTACATCATTTCCTTTCAGTTTCACTAACCCCATACTCTCTAAGTTATATGCCAAAATTGGTTCCAACTGCACCAATCTATCTGCCGTCACCACCCGTTTCATCGCTTCTGCTAGTTCCGGCTGTTGTTGCAAATTACTCCAGTGATGCCGCAGATGAGAACCATAAATTCCTCCCTGAGTCGGAGCCTCCTGCAACAACTTGTCTAACTTCACATCCTCACGTCTAAGAGCATCAAAGGCTAGCCGGATTAAGTAAGGATGTCCTTCCACCATCTTTTGTAAAGAGGTAAGATATCGCCCTCCTCCTGCCATTACCTCATCCAACTCATAAAGTTGAGCCAAACCTTCTACCTGTTCCAACGTAAATCCCAATAATCTCACTGGAAGTCCCACATTAAAAGGTGACTGATTAATATCCAACTTTATATATATTTCCGTAGAATAGGCAATCACCAGTTGCAATCTTTCCCAAGCATCCAAATTATTGGCTTTTGCGTGCCACTTGCGCAACATAGGTAAGAAGTCTTCAGCAAGCTTATGATACTCGAATACCCGATCAACATTATCCAAACCTAAAGTAAGGGAACTATCTATTTGCTTCAAAAGATGTTCTTCAAAGTAATTGCTACAGCTAACTATGCTGCCAAACATCTCTTCCTCCCAATAATCATCCAACTTTGGCTCTAGTCCTAACCGCCGACTGATATTGGCAGCAAACCACCGCAAAAACCTATCCAAACTCTCAAAAATCGACAATTCCGCTTCCCGTAAGTCTAAACATACCGTATAATTACGATTAACTTCTGCTTGAGCCAGAATCCGCCTTAGCAAGGAAGTTTTCCCCATTTTCTCTGCTGCTCGAATCCTAATCAGGGAACCGGGATACAAAATTTCTCGATAGCATTTTTCTTCTATCGGGGGACGCTTCACATAAAAGGGACAATTCCTGCTTAATGGTCTTCCACTGTCCTTAGAGTTAATCTCATGAGGAAAAGTTAGAGTTTTCTGCCTCAGCCACTCAGGATGCTTCTTGCGTAACCAGTCCAGCAATTCCTGAAATTTCCCTGGTCCTTGGCTGAAGTTAACTCCAGAACAACCTTCGGGTAAGTCCAGGGAAAACCTCTTGTAGATCAGGGTTTTCTGTTTCTTGTAAGCGTCAAAACTCTTGTAAGCGTCAAAACTTGGTGCCCCTTCCGGCTCCCATAGTTTTTCATCTTGCTTACACCAATTCTCGTAAGCGAATCGCACTAAAAATACTTTTCTTGCCTGACCCCCCAACCCATAGTCATTGGCGATTTCCTTAAGGAAATCATCCCAGTCCTTTGGTTTCATAAGCACCCCACACACCAATCCAAAATTGTAAATTAGCTAGGACGTGTTTTCAAAGTCCAAAGTTTGGTAGAGCCTAGCGCCTTGATATCACTAGTACAAATGAACGACAGTCAATGACCAATGACAGTTCAGATTATACTACCAATTTATCTAATAATCAGCAGCATCTATCAAGTTTGACTTTTCCCCTTTTCTTTCTACTTTTTCCCCTTAGTGGATGACCGAACTATAGAAATTGACCAAAAATTTCCCTTTTTTTTGTAATTTACAACAAGCAAGTCAGCTTTTTAAAATGTAGTTAAAGAAAAAATACAATACCAAACTAAGTACCTCAACAGAATTAATTACCTGTTTTCGATAGCTGTGACCCTTATATAGTCGGGTTTTTAGCTTTTACATGTAATTAATTTTGTGCGACTGCTTACTAAAGTTATCAGGAGTAATGAGCATGAAACCGGAAACATCCATCAACCAAGATATGAACTTCGATTACGAAGAAATCTCTGAAGGAAACCAAGAATCAGTGACTCGTGACAACCAATTACTCTCCAAGGAGAAGCTGATGGGAACTAATCTCAGAAAAAAAGTAAATCAGCTAGTTATAGCCACATTTGGAGTGATATGTGCAGCCAACTATGTTATTATATACACACAAGGCACATACAATGTTCAGATCTGGGATGTGAACGTTGAATTGATTGTAAAAGTAGTCAGGAGTAATAATTCAGAAGTCAGTAGGCAAGAATAATACAGCAGTTTGCTCTGTTATGCTGTACATTGTTGATCCCCCTAAATCCCCCTTAACAAGGGGGACTTTTAGAAAAGTGCACTTCATTACAGCGCAAAGCGCTGTATAAGCCAAAAAACTCCTTAGTGACAAGTTAATGCTGTAAGCGGATAAGGCATTTTACTCACATCTTGCACCAGTACAAAAATACTTAATACTGTAAGCCAGAGCAATCAATTTCGGTACTGAAAACGTCCAATCTCATCACTGTTGCCTGTTGCCAGATGAGCTGTTGCCTACCTCCACAAGAATGTTTCCAGCAGGCGTGCAAGATCTGAGTTTTAAATGCCTTATATCAAGTCCGGATAATTAATTATAATTCCCTTCGACCTTGCAACCTTCTTTCTTCCCTCCTGCCTCCTGCCTCGTTTCCACCAAAGTGTAAGTATTCAACCGGACATGATATTATCCGCTTCTCATAGTACGTGAAAAATAATTCAAAGTCCCCCAGAATCGGGGGATTTAGGGGGCTTGTGTAACACGTTTCTTCTCAACCAGATTTGGTATCAATTCAAAATTGACAGAGTACTAAGTAGGTAGGCATAAATAAACGAAAGTATGTTGACAAATATTAAGGGGACTAAAATCCTCTTCCCTTCTGCCTTCTGCCTTCTGCCCTCTGCCTTGTCCCAACGATAAATATTAAGACCAACCTACTTACTCTCACTGCTGCGACGAGCGATTTTCTATTCTTTGGCGTGTTCGCTCGAGTTCTTCAACTAACAGCTTTTCATCGGGTAAAGTGGTCTGATACTCAGCCGCCATAACCTTATTGGGTAATCCTTCTAAAGCGTAGTGAGCTACTGCCTCATCTTTTCTGTTGCACAAAATCAGTCCTACAGGGGGATTTTCATCTTTGAGTGTCCAATGTTCTCGTGCGTAGTTCAAATACAGGTGCATTTGACCGACATCTGCATGGGAAAACTCACCTAGCTTAAGGTCTATAATCACCAGACATCGCAGACGGCGGTGGAAAAATAGTAGATCCACGCGGAACCATTGATCACCGATACGCAAGCGACGCTGACGACCAACAAAGGCAAAGTCTTGTCCTAACTCTAGAAGAAAACTCTCAATATGTTGGATGAGTGCTTCTTCGAGGTCACTTTCTGAATACTCATCCTTGAGAGCCAAGAATTCCAAAACAAAGGGGTCTTTAATCTCTTCTTCGGGGGAGATAGTTTCCGAAGGGAGAGACTGAGTACCTTTTTCCAACATCGCCGCCTTATTGCGAGATAATAAGGTACGCTCATAGAATTGGGTTGAAATCTGCCGCCGTAGCTGCCGGACTGACCACCCTCCTTGTAAGGCTTGTGCTTCATAGAAGGCTCTGGCTTCGTTGGATTTAACTGAAAGCAATTGAACGTAATGAGACCAAGGCAAGGGGAATTTTTGATAAAAGTCAGGTACTTGAGATTGCGCAGACAGCGTCTGCGGAATTGACCAAAGTAAGTAAAAACGCCTCATCTGTTCAAGATTGCGCTTGGAGAACCCTTTGCCAAACCGACTTGAGAGGTCTTGGGCAAGGCGCGAGATGAGTTGCTTGCCGTATTCAGCCCGACTTTCCCCCGACTGCTCAAACTCAACAATCCGCCGTCCAATTTCCCAATAGGTTGCGGTCATAATGGAGTTGATAGAGCGGGATGCCTGACGACGGGAGGCTTCCATCAGCTCTACAACTTCCTTGAGCATGGAAAGATAAACCTCATTCAGGTTAGTTTTGTCCGGGAGGTTTTCTGGGGAATTTTGCATCACGCCTTTTCTTACGATACAGTGCTTTGCGCTGTAATGAAGTACACTATTCCGGAAGTCCCCGTGGAACTAAAAGCGCAGCATCCTCTGGCAACTCCTGTGGAACCAAAAGCGTAGCATCCTTTGGCAACTCCTGTGGAACCAAAAGCGTAGCATCCTCTGGCAACTCCTGTGGAACCAAAAGCGTAGCATCCTCTGGCAACTCCTGTGGAACCAAAAGCGTAGCATCCTCTGGCTTCCCCCTTATTAAG
>JAAHGR010000859.1 GCA_010672425.1 Symploca sp. SIO2E6 | reverse complement strand
TTCGGCAAAATTGTGATTCATATTTTGCTCTAAACGATTGATTTTTCGATCTTGTTCATCAAGATGTTCTTCAACCTTCTCAAAAGCTTGGCTAATCCAGCCTTGAGGTTCAATAGCTTGTTCCAAAGTATTGATGCTTATCTCCATCTTGGTGAATTTTCGTGTGAGTTCGTTAATACGACGATTTTGTGCGAGGATATCTGGATTGGTCTCAGGCATAGGTCAGGTTAATATTACTATAGCTTCTTGATTTTAGCGTGATCGCGTTATCAAAGTACCCTCTTAGCCAGTGCTAAACCCCAATAGTACCAACTCTCATGGTAGTCGGGTTTTATTTTTAGAGCCTGATTACAAGATGCGATCGCAGCTTCAAACTGTTCCTTGGCTTGCTTCAACCAACCTTCCGCATCATTGATCAGCAAATCACCCTTTTCCATCCTCTGTGTCCTTTGTGCCTCTGTGGTTTAATTCCTAAATATCAGCAACAACCAACCAGCCTATGTCAACAAATTCTGTGGAGTGATCGCTAATTTGTGATTATGTGCTAAATGCCATTATAGGCGCACACCTATTTCATTATTCATGATATTAGCACAACATAAGGAAAAACGCAACCCAACCCCAGCTCCCCGACTTCTTTATTGAAACCGGTAATTAGCTTGATAAACCGGAAGAAGAAGTCGGGGAGCTGTCTACAGGCGATCGCAAGGTATTTTTATCGAGGAGCAATCTTAGCTATTTGAGTTTCGTACAATTGGCAAGTTTGACTGATTGCTTCAGCCAATGTAGCTGTCTGCTTAGTAGTATCTAGGTGTCCGGGACCAGTAATAACAACCAACCAAGTATCACCTTCTCTATAAATGGCAAATGAGTCACTGTAGACATTGAAACCAAGTTCATTGGTTCTTTCAGTACCACCAATAATGCGTCTATCGGAGCCTCCAACAAATTCAGCTACCAGATGAGCATCATTAAGTTTTTTAAGAGCTTCTTCTACTTTCATTAATCACCTCATTTTGTCCGAAATACAGCTTGATTGATGCCTAAACGCCAATAGTCAAGAAAATCTGATAATGCTAATTTAGCCTCCCAGCCTTGCCCAACTCCTGGTGCTAATAGCCCCCAAGGGTCTCGAATCTGTACCAACTCGTTTTTGACCCCATCGACAATTATAAAGTGCGGACCAGTTTTAGGTTTGACCCTGGCAATCCATGAACCTGTGCGATTGAGTGATTCAAAAGCTTCAGGGACAACACCACCTCCCCGATATAGAGTGTTAGGATGAAGTTGAGTTAAAGCTTTAGCTAGATTCCTAACCTCAGTTCCCCACTCTGAGCTAAATTCTGTTTCTGCTCTGATTACCGATTCTGCTACTTCAATTCCCTCATCACTTAGTAATTGACGAACACAAGCTGCTCCACAAGACATTTGTAGTTCTTGACAAACCATTCGCCTAGAAGGAATCTGAATTCTATAGGGTAATCTTACCCCCTGCCTACCATCATGAAAATCCTGGCTCATAGAATCTAACTTTCAGCTCACAATGCTTGTGGATGTTGGATAACATACGTTAACTTAATCTACAGCCAGATGCGATCGCACCTTCAAAATCTCCCGCTTCAAACTGTTCCTTCGCTTGGTTCAACCAATCTTCCTCATCATTTATCAGCAAATCACCCTTTTCCATCCTTTGTGCCCTTTGTGCCTTTGTGGTTTAATTCCTAAATATCAGCAACAACCAACCAGCCTCTCTCAACAAATTCCGTGGAGCGATCGCTAATTTGTGATTAGGTGCTAAATACCATTATAGGCGCACACCTATTCCATCATTCATGATATTAGCAAAACATAAGGAAAAACGCAACCAAGATCCCCGACTTAAATAAACTCTACATGATGGGAGCATCTCCGAAGGGTCGAGTACCTCCCAAATCAAAATCAATCCTCGCACTATTTCACCAATCGAGCGACTGTTTTGATGGCAATAAACAATACCACAATGATCTAAACCTCTTTGATGAAGAGCTAGAAAATCATCATCTTGAGTAAAAATCACTCTTCTTTGAGAAATAGCAAAAGCTAATTGTTCTTCATCAGTCACTCCTAATAGTCCTACTTCTGGCGTAGTTGTAACGTTGACATAACGTCGTCTTAAACCTTCTGCAATCGCTCGTTCAACTTGCTCATCTAGATGAAATTTAATCTTGTCCAAGATCTCTAACTTTTAACTTTTGCTGTACTTTGGAAGGTATTTTTGCTTGCAATTGCCTCACAAACGCTTCACTTTCTTGAATTGCTGTCCTTATTTCCTCAAAATGATCGTGGTAATAAGCCAATGCTGCGTATACATCCGCCAAACTAATAGTAGGATGCCGTGAGACGATTTCATCAGGAGATATTGCCATTTGTTCGTGCCAAATCACAATATCTTGTACTCTAATCCGATGCCCAGCGATGTGTGGTTTGCCACCACAAACTCCTGGAGTGATTACAATATGTTCTGAAATTACTGCTGTCATCTGAAGTCCTTTTCTTTGTCCTGAGTAAAGCTAGCTAGGAGATTGACTTGACTATCTTACCACTAACTTACCTTAACGAATAGTGGCAGCGATCGCTAATTTGTGATTAGGGGCTAAATACCATTATAGGCGCACACCTATTCCATTATTAATGATCTTAGCAAAACATAAGGAACAACGCAACCAAACCCAAGCTCCCCGACTTCTTTATTGAAACCGAGATGAGCTTGATAAACCGGAAGAAGAAGTCGGGGAGCTGTTATCCTCTACCATCCTTTGTGCCCTTTGTGCCTCTGTGGTTTAATTCCTAGATATCAGCAACAACCAACCAGCCTACTTCAACAAATTCCGTGGAGCGATCGCTAATTTGTGATTAGGGGCTAAATACCATTATAGGCGCACACCTATTCCATTGTTAGTAATATTAGCAAAACATTTGGCACTCATACTTGTTATAAATTAGGAGTTCACTGATTTGTCCACGCTTTGAGCCTACAGCATTGATTGCTCGGCTAGCTTTGACCTCTACAATCTCATATCTTGAATCGTCATATAATGACCTG
>JAAHGR010000858.1 GCA_010672425.1 Symploca sp. SIO2E6 | reverse complement strand
CAGGAGCTAGAAGGCAGAAGGCAGAAGGCAGAATGCAGAAGGTAGAAGGCAGAAGGCAGAAGGCAGAAGGCAGAAGGCAGAAGGCAGAAGGCAGAAGGCAGAAGGCAGAAGGCAGAAGGCAGAAGGCAGAAGGCAGAAGGCAGAAGGCAGAAGGCAGTCCCGATGAAACAATTTCACCACCAGAGGATGAAAGTAAACTATTCCCAATTTCCAATTCCCAATTCCCAATTCCCAATTCCCAATTCCCCATTCCCCACCAAGCTGCACTACCCTCATCCCGACGCAGCAATCCTCTGGCAAACTTAACCCAACTCAAGTTATGGCATATTTTCTTCGGTTTAGGGATTATTCCCTTTCTCACCTACAGAATTCTCTGGATTCCCCACCTAATAATGAATCCTACTCCCGGATTTTGGGAAGCACAAGTCAAGATTTTGTCCTTTCATGAAAACATTAGCAGTGGTGCTGATGTCCATCCTTACTGTTCCAAATGGTACACTTGGCCCTGGATGTGGCGTCCAGTTGCCTATTTCTATGACACTGCACTTAATACTACTGAAGCAGTACCATTGCACCCCCCTTTACCTGGGGGTATGGGACAATTCGTTTATGATGTTCATGCGATGGGTAATCCCTGCTTGTGGTGGTTATCGACAGCGGCAATTATCTTGCTCCTGTTGCTGTTAATTCAACGGCTTTTAGAAGGAGTTGGTTGGAAAATGCCTCTTACTCCCTACACGGGGATTGCTCTGTATCTCTTTGTGAACTGGTTAGCAAACTTATTGCCTTGGGCGAGAGTAAGTCGCTGTACTTTTCTCTACCATTATATGGGAGCATCGGTATTTTCTGGGTTAGCTCTAGCTTGGTTAGTGGATTGCTGGTTATTGAGTAAACTGCCTCAGTACAAAAGTGCAGGTGCTACGGTAATTGTGGTAGTTCTGTTAGCTTTTGTTTTTTGGTTACCAATCTACTTGGGTTTACCTTTGTCCCCGGAAGCTTATCAACTGCGGATGTGGTTCCGTTCTTGGGTATAAAGGTGGTAGGTGTTAGGTGTTAGGTGTTACACCTATGGCAACCAAGAATTACGACTTATTCAGCAGACCCTAAGTCTTCTACCGAACTTGAGATTAACTCAACTATCGGCAATAATTTTGGCAATTTGTTTGAGGATACGCAAGATATCCTGTAGCTGATTCCTACGAGGTAGCAGCAGAGAATAAATATTAGATAAATCATATCGAGGAACACCGGCGGTCAACATTTTAATAAACATAAATTCATCACCATTGCCAATCAAACCATAGACAGGACGTTCAGGATTGGGATTGGCCATCATATAGGTCATGGCTTGGGGTAAGGCAACGGAAAAAGCAACAGTAGCTTTGGATTCAACTACGAGAACCCAAAGTTTTTGGGCAATGACTAGGGTATCGATGCGTCCCCGCAAAATTTCATCCCCCTGTTCCACTTCTAAGTTAACACTCGCTTCAGTGGTGACGTAGAATGGTTCATCATATAAACCGGCTAAGGTAAGTAAAGGTTCAATTAGTAATTGATTGATTACTCCTTCTGCTATAGTACCTCGTTTTCTATGACGTTCAAATCTTCTCTTAATCTGGTCTATAGTTTCTCTCTCTTGGGAAGTTAGCTCAGGTAAATCCTGTTGCCATTCCTGAAAGAAAAAATCGTTATCTGTAGGGGATAACTTAAACCGTTGTTCAAGATCCTCTAGGGAAGTGATTGTTTTGGAAATCGGAACAGTTTTAATCATGGTTCATTAAAACAAAAATTAACTTGAAATAGTGCTGATTCTATAGTGTTAGTGGTATTTTTTGGACCTTTAGCTGGGGGTGATAAGACCCGATATAGCGCGTCTCTACACCAAATCAAAATCCACTCTTTCATACAAGTCTTGAAACGAAATTGCAAAATCACACGAAGCCAATTTTAAAACTGCTTCTCCTCCTTCATAATCATTGAAAAGCCATTGTCCATCGTCTCGCTTAGAATATTGAGCACCATAAAATCGATATTGATCGATCAAGATGTATTCCTGAAATTCAGGTAGAGAACGATAGTATTTGAACTTATCAGTCCAATCGTAATCCCTCGTCGATTTAGAAAGGACTTCCACAATGATTGAAGGATTGGTTACAGTTGTCTTACCCGTTCCTTCATAGATTGGTTTTCCTTTAATTACCATTACATCAGGATAGGTATAGAAGCGATATTGTGTTATCCCCAAGCGAACATCATTGATATAAGTATAATAATCTTGACTCTCAATTGTCAAAGGAAATTTGCGACAGAAATTGAGGGCAATTTGATTATGATTGGTCGTCCCTCCTGACATCAGTATGATTTCTCCATCTCGATATTCATGTTTGTCCACCGCCTTCTCTTCTAAGGTCAAGTATTCTTCAGGCGTGTAGTACCTTTTTTCCGTTTGAATGACCATATGAATGCTTTTAATGTTCTGGATACCCTAGGTAAAGTGTAACACCTGCGCTTGTTCGGGAGCAGTTGTAACAAGTCTAGCCACTAAAGCCGTCCAATTTGAATTCAAACTGCAATGCCTTCAGTAGTAAGTTGATAAACATCCGTTCTTTCACTTGCATGTTCCAGAGTCTGACGGGGTGACAATAATAGCTGAAACTCTTGTATATCAATACTTTTACCGAGGACGGATAGAGGAAAAATAGGCGTTTTTTTCTCCGGATCGGGTAAATCATTCCCCATGAAGCCTCCCCAAAGCCTATAAAATCGTTGAGACGCTTAGGTCAAATCAGCCTTCGCCGCCTCTATTTTTTTGAATTGCTAGGAAGCTATAATCATTGCTAAACAAAGGTTGTAGCCATAGTTTTCACCCCGTCAGCTGTACAACCAAGGCAGCAACAGCAATTTCCAGAGGTTCCATCAGTAACCATCACAATGACGACTTAGTTACATCATAGCTAGTAGTTAGTGTAAATTGGCAATAGCTGTAGGGCTGTAGCACAGCTAATTTGGTAGTTTAAATTTTGAGTAGTGCGAGGATCTTGCTCGCTGGAGGTCAGACGCGAGCAAGACCCTCGCACTACAAA
>JAAHGR010000857.1 GCA_010672425.1 Symploca sp. SIO2E6 | reverse complement strand
GAGTATAAGTATTGCGTACCTGGGAATAATGCTCCTCAATCAGCACAGTCCACCGTGCCAGTTGGAGAATCTCCCCATCCGTGAGACAGAATTTATTCCGTTCCGAAGGAGCTACCCGAACATTTCTCGTCAGCTTAGAACCTCCTTCATCATAGATCATTTCGATTTCTTTGGTTCCTAAGCGTTTTTCCAGAATAGTACTAAACCCAGCTTTGAGAGTTGGCTTAAACACCAGGTATTCATCTGGGTTAACGGCTCCTTGGACAACATTTTCCCCTAAACCGTAAGCCGCGGTAATCAAAGCCGCATTCTTAAAACCAGTTTCCGGATCGATGGAAAACATCACCCCAGAGCAAGCTAAATCAGAGCGTACCATTTTCTGAACACCAACGGAAAGAGCCACATCAAAGTGATCAAAACCATTATGCTGACGATAGGAGATAGCGCGATCGGTAAACAGGGAAGCAAAGCACTTATGGCAAAATTCTAAGACCCCCTTATAACTATTAACATTTAAATAGGTCTCCTGTTGACCAGCAAAACTAGCATCCGGCAAGTCTTCTGCCGTAGCCGAAGAACGAACTGCCACATCAGTACCTTCCCCATAGCGATCGCATAATTTCTGATAAGCTTCCTCAATGGCAGCTTCAAGTTCTGGGGGAAAATGGATACTCAGGATTAATCTTCTAGCTTGTTTGCCCCGTTGTTGAAGATTACTCAGATCATCCACATTCAAATCAGCAAACAATTGACGCAACTTAGTTTCCAAACCTGCTTGCTGGATATAATAGCGATAGGCATAGGCAGTGAGCGCAAAACCAGTAGGAACATTGACCCCCTTTGGTTGTAATTGTTGAATCATTTCACCCAGGGAAGCATTTTTCCCCCCAACCGTAGGGAGATCCGCAATTCCCACTTCCTCAAACCAAAGGATAAAGGATTGATTTTTAGCGATCAGGGCTAGTTTTTCTTGTATGGCTGCAATCATAATTATTATTTTCCATTACCTAGTTAGTTATTAGCTCATAATTTGATTTTAGCCATTTCCAGACTGTACAAAATTAAGGTTTATTGATTATGTAAAATTTTATGAATAAAGTGCTGTTTGGGAATTTTATAGTTTAAAATTGAACTACCATTATGTATTAAGTATTAGGTGTTAGGTAGTCTCCCAAGTTATATTATTGCCTGCTCCCAATTCCCAATTCCCAATTCCCACTTCCCAATTCCCAATTCCCAATTCCCAATTCCCTGTTCAAACCAAAGCCCTAAGCAGCGCCTGAAATTTGAGTTGAATTTCGGCTAATTCCTTATGAGGGTCAGAACCAGCAACAATACCAGCACCAGCATAGAGTCTAGCACGGCAAGTTGAGGAACTATCGGACAAAGACTGAGCACTAGCAATTAAAGCAGAACGAATGCCGACAATAAATTCACAATTTCCTTGATAATCTACCCAACCTAAAGGAGCCGCATATAAAGATCTATCAAAGGTTTCCAGGGCCAGAATTTGCTCTTGAGCCATCTTGGTGGGTACCCCTGCTACTGCTGGAGTTGGGTGCAGTTGGGCAACGATTTCTAAGGGATGGATATCTGTGAGCAGTTGAGCTGTAATTGGTGTCCATAAATGCTGGATATTGGAAAGTTGTAGCAGCTGATTTGTAGGGGGCATTTGGGGTTTCAAGCCTAGTTCTGAGAGACGTTCGATGATAAAATCAAGGACAAATCGGTGTTCACGCCTTTCTTTTTCACTACAGAGTAGTCGGTGAGCTAAATCTGCATCTTCAGCTGCTGTTTTTCCCCGTGGCGCAGAACCTGCGATGGCATCGGTTACTAACTGACGATTTTGAATACTAACTAGACATTCAGGACTAGCACCGATAAAGTTTTGTCCCTTGCCGTTACTAGTCGAAAAAATATAGCAATCAGGATAAGTCTGACGCAGATTGTCAAGAGAATTAACTAACTTAAATTGCCGTGGTAAAACTACATCAATGGCATTAGCTAGGACAATTTTGCTCAATTGATTGGCTTGAATCGATTTGAGAGCAGAGATAACGGAGGATTTGAAGAGGGTTTCACTTGGAACCGGTAGATGCTCCCTTCCAGTTACCAGAAGACTTGTGCTATTGGGATCAATTCCTTCTGCCTCCTGTCTTCTGCCTCCTGCCTCCTGCCTTCTGCCTTCTGCCTCCTGCCTTCTGCCTCCTGCCTTCTGACTTCTGCCTCCTGCCTTGCAGCCTTGCTGCCTTGCTGCCTCCTGCCTCCTGCCTCCTGCCTCCTGGGTGATAATTTGTAATTGACTACAGAAGCCTTTCCAGAGGGAGTCAAGATTGACTTGAGGATTAATAGCAATATTGGCAACTAATAAACAACTACTTTGATAAGAGGATACCTGCCAACGAGGGAGGAAAATAGTAGCAGAGGGGAATGGGGATGCAACTGTCTGATTGTCCTCAAAAAAAGTAAAGCTACAGAAAAAATGAGGCCCAGCAAACGGCAGTTGTAAGTCGCCGTGACTGATAGTGTTGGCAAGGCAAGACTGGATAAATTGTTGCGCTTGCTCGAAACGCTTGCTCCCTGCAAATTCAATAGCCACAGCCGCATCAAGCGCCGCAATAGCTTCTTGCTTCTTGCTGTTTTCCAAGTAAAATTGCAATTGCTCTGGTTTCGCGATCGCCTGGAGGACTGCTAGGGGGTCACGGTGGGGAATTTCCTGAGAAATACTGATAAATTGTTGAGAATTTTTACTAAGAGCTTGCTGTTTGCCAGTAAACAGCAATTCATACAGTTCTTCATGAGCATAAAAGAGATTAGTGCGATATGGGGTGAGAGTCATAGAAGCAGAGAATAGTAAATTTTTTTGAAGTTCTCTTCCAAAAGGCCGATTAACAATGGTGGGATGTCTAGAGGGACATACTGGCTCCCTACCTGACCTCTGGTGTGGAGTGGAGTGTGGGAAGTGTGGGAGGTGTGGGAAGTGTGGGAAGTGTGGGGAGAAAAAGTGAGCGATTACCACCTAACACCTAACACCTAACACCTAACACCTAACACCTAACACCTAACACCTAACACCTACCACCTAACACCT
>JAAHGR010000856.1 GCA_010672425.1 Symploca sp. SIO2E6 | reverse complement strand
AGGTAGGCATAAATAAACGAAAGTATGTTGACAAATATTAAGGGGACTAAAATCCTCTTCCCTTCTGCCTTCTGCCTTCTGCCCTCTGCCTTGTCCCAACGATAAATATTAAGACCAACCTACTTAGTATAGCAATCACCATGGTTATATTCTTGCAAATTGTACCTAGCAGGCGATCGCCTCACAGTCGATTTGACCAGAGAGATTTTAGATTTTAGATTTTAGATTTTAGATTGAAGAATAAAATGGTCACAAGCCCCTAAATTTATTTATGGAATAAATCTTTAATCTTCAATCTTATAATCCTCAAGCCCCTAAATTTATTTATAGGGTAAATCTAAAATCTTCAATCTTCAATCTTAAATTGCTTGGCAATGAGGACTTTTTCAATTGTGGTGAAATTAACAGGACTCTTAGCATAAGGATGAATACTGTATTTAATCCCATTAAATTGCTCAGAATCAGAAGGACTAGAGCAGACAGTAACTGCATGACGAATTGAGTCTTTAGTTGCTTGGGATGAAGCTAGTCCTAAAACAGACCGAAGTTGAGCTGCTGCACTGCGTATCTGCTGTCGTTGTAAGAATCCTAACCAGAAAGGCGCGGCGATTACTGAAAGTAATCCTATTAAAAATAAGACAGCTATCAACTCAATTAGAGTGTAACCTTCCGTTTTCATGACTTACACGGGGAATTCGATTACTCACTAATTAAGTGAAGGGTTCCTATTTTTGTGACAAACTTTAGCCAAAAAAAACGCCGTTCATCAGGAACGACGCTTTTCTCTGAAAACTCATTATTATCGAGAAACAAGGGAATTGGGAATTGGGAATTGGGAATTGGGAATTGGGAATTGGAGTTTCCCCAGCTCCTCATATTTAGCCTGAGATAACACACACTCAAACACCGAATATTGAACCCGCTTGCCGTACCCCTCCAATAAATCAGATACCTTCTTACAGCGTTTATCATCAGGAATATCATAGGCTACTACATACAGGAGCATAGCTCAACGACTTTGATAGGGTTGATAACCCTGACTGGGATTGTAGACAAACTTTTTGTATGCCTTAACCTGCTGGTTAAGCAAATCCCATTTAGGTTGCTTACCTCCTGAATCTGTTTGAATTTCCTCTTCCATGCGCTGCACCAATGCTTTGAGGAACTTTTTCCGTCCCAACTCATTGAGATAACACCCTCTATCGTGATAGGCAAAATCTTTCTGGCTATCTAGAATATGGCGATTCAACAACCACAGCACCAATGCATCCACCAATGGTGCTCTGAATTCCTCCACCAAATCACTAGCTAGTGCTGCATGGCGCTCACTCCCCTGATGCAAAGAAGCTTGATAAGGATCAAGTCCCTGAATCTCAATTAACGCTAGTAAGTGATTCCACAAAATCTGATAGCCAAAACTCAGCATCGCATTTACTGGATTTCCTGGGGGACGACGGCTACGCTGGGTAAAGACAAACTCCGGATGAGACAAACACTCCCCAAACGCCGAAAAATATTGCGCTGCACCCGCACCCTCCAATCCCATCAACCGTTCAATCGAATTTGCTTCTGCTGCTTGTTTCGCCAGATAGTCCAATCTCTCAATTACCTGCTCTAGCTTTGCTGAAGAATTGCGTCGTCGCTTTAGTAAAGTTCGGCTATTTTTCAATCCAAATTACAACCGATAACACATTTCCCAGAACAAGCGATCGCCTATAACATCAGTTAGCTCAATTCCCATTTATGTAGTGCTAGCGTCTCCCTCGCGTCTGACTGCTCGCGAGCCAAGCGAATTACCTATCGATTAGCTACCAAACTTTTTCCGAGGTCAGCTTCCTGGTCTATAGCTTATAAGCCCACACCTATTCCATTATTCTGATAATAACCAAAAACCAGCCAAATTACAACCAGTAACCAATTTCCCAGAACAAGCGATCGCCTATAACATCAGTTAGCTCAATTCCCAGAACACCAATCCTTCACCGTAGGGTGGGCATTGTCAACAATCTCCCAAAACAGCGATCGCATTTCCTGATAATGCCCACCACAGTTTTCTCCCCTAGTACAGATTGGTGGGCAAAAATCGGTAACTTATCGTCTCCTTTGCTTAAATAGCTTCAATTTGCCCACCCTACTGGCGCGACACACCTAAAAATGTAGGTTGGGTAGAGCGATAGCGAGACCCAACGCAACACAGTCGGGTGTTGGGTTACGAAGAAAGCTACACCCAACCTACTTATTCCACCATAATAGGCTGTGTCACGCCACTACGAGTGAAAGCGATCGCTTGATTGCCGATCTAAAGAGTATTTGCTGCAATAGGATTGTTTCCATCAATAGTGAATTAACTCTCGATTAGCTGTCAGACTTTTTCCGAGGTCAGCTTCCTGGTCTATAGCTTATAGGCCCACACCTATTCCATTATTCTGATAATAACCAAAAACCAAGAAAATTACAACCAGTAACCAATTTCCCAGAACAAGCGATCGCCTACAACATCAGTTATCTCAATTCCCATTTATGTAGTGACACAGCTAAAAATGTAGGTTGGGTAGAGCTTTCTTCGTGACCCAACACAACCGGCTCCAGCGTTGGGTCTCGTTGCCTCGACCCAACCTACATCTATTCCACTATTTTAGGTGTGTCATGCCACTACTGGCGTGACACACCTAAAATGGTGTAATAGGAAATCGACGGATTTTTTGTCAAATAAGGGTTTGAGCCAAAATCTATTCCCTCATTTTAAGTGTGTCACGCCACTACTGGCGTGACACACCTAAAATAGTGTAATAGGAAATCGACGGCTTCCTTGTCAAATAAGGGTTTGAGCCAAAATCTATTCCATCATTTTAAGTGTGTCACGCCACTACTGGCGCGACACGACTAAAAATGTAGGTTGGGTGTAACGTTCGCGTAGCGTCTCCGAAGGAGAAGTGAAACCCAACGCAACACAGTCGGGTGTTGAGTTACGAAGAAAGCTACACCCAACCTACTTATTCCACCATAATAGGCTGTGTCACGCCACTACGAGTGAAAGCGATCGCTTGATTGCCGATCTAAAGAGTATTTGCTGCAATAGGATTGTTTCCATC
>JAAHGR010000855.1 GCA_010672425.1 Symploca sp. SIO2E6 | reverse complement strand
ATATCACTCAGCAAGCTGCGATCGCAGGTTACAAATCTTTAGTTCCAGATAACTTGGAAAAAGCCTCAAACTTAGCAGTTGCCAACCTTTATTGGTACTTCCAAGTCAGAGATGAATCAGAAGAAGATTGACATACTCCCCCATTAACTGCGGGAGCAGTATAATGGGGGATTCTTAAACTCACATTTAAGAGTGAGTGCTTCACCGATTGGTAACTAGGCACAGCCCCCGTCCCATCATCTCCACAGGCATTTTCATACACGCTATGCCCTAGCGCATTTTCTTCAATACCACGATTTCTGATTACTTGTGCTGCAGCTATATCTCTATGTGTTTTGTATCCACATTCATGACAATGATGCTCTCTGATTCCCAGGTTTTTTTTGCCTGTATGAAAACCACAATTAGGGCATATTTGTGAGGTGAAATTCTTATCTACCTCAGCCACAAAAACATCTCGCTTCCAGGCTACCCATTTAAGGATATTCACAAATTGCCCAAAAGCCGCATCTAGACAATGCTTAGACAGCATTCCTCTTCCCCATGACCTAAAATCAATATCCTCTATAAATATTGATTGTCCTTGGTCACAAAGATGGTGAGCCAACTTAAAATGCCAGTCTTTACGAGTATCAGAAATATGTTGGTGTAGTCTAGCTATTTTCTGGTTAAGCTTGTCTCTATTATTCGACCCTTTTTTCTTATTTCTTAATCTACGTTGCAGCAACTTTCGCTTGCTTTGTAGCTGGTTGAAAAAACGAGGTCTCTCCACAATTTCTCCATCAGAAGTTGCTAAGAATTTATCCAAACCCAAATCAATTCCCAAAGGATGTCCCTTAAACTGAACCTCAGGAATATTCACATTTAATTGCATTGATAGCATCACAAAATAACCAGATGCTCTTCGGACAATACGAGCTTGTTTTATTTCAAACCCATCCGGAATATCCCTTGACTTTCTAAACTTTACCCATCCTATTTGTGGCAACTTTATTTTATTTCCTTTTACACAATCTTTGAGCATTTGAGGATACACATAAGAGCGCATCCTGTACTTGTTTTTAAAGCGAGGAAAACCTAACTTTTTGGACTGCATATCAGCAAACGCTCTGTCCAGATTTCTTAAAACTTGCTGTAGCACTTGAGCGTTAACTGATTTGAGTCGTTCGTTAGTCTTCTTCGCTTTTGTTAAGGCTTTGGCTTGATTGTGATAATTGGGATAAGGGACATCAGATGGAATAATATATTCCTGTTCTAGAGAACAAGCATTAATGGGTGATTTACGAGATTTCAACCAATCCTTACGCTCTCTGAGCGCATAGTTCCAAACAGAGCGGCAAACTTTTAAGGTCTGTTCTATGACAGATATTTGCTGCTTGTCTGGGATTAGTTTGTACTCGTAAGTTAAGGTCAGCATTTCTCGACGGTTGTTAATGCTTAGCTTATTTTAAACTAATCTACACAAGCTGACAAGCGGTTTAAGCCGTCTCCCGTTGGTCGATTTTATTTGTTGGTCGCAATTCATCTCCCGTTAAGCTATCGCTATAACGGGAGTCCTCTTGCTCCATTTAAGATAGGATATTGGAAGAACAAGTTACTTGATACCACTGGCGAGTTTAACATTTTTACGGGTAGGGGCGCACCGACGTGCGCCCTAAATCCGACGTGCGCCCTAAATCCGACGTGCGCCCTAAATCCGACGTGCGCCCTAAATCCGACATGCACCCTCTAAGAAGCTTTACCACGCCACAGGTGAACTGCATCAGGATTAATGACAGAAAGCAGCTGTTGCCATTCATCTAGTAGGTAATCATCTGCCACCGACTCATACTGCTCATCTTTGAGGATTGCCAGTACATGCACTCCAGAAGGATAAGCAATATGCCGAATTTCTGGGGAATATCCTAACTGCTCAATAGCAGCAAGTGCTTCATCAGTTGAGCCTGCAGTAGTCAGATCAACAGCTAGAACTACCTGACCTGGTTTAACCCCTGGCTTGATACATTCTAGTACAGCCATCACTCTTTCTCCTTGTAATTGCAGCGGTACACTTGGGGACGTTTCTCAATTTTACGAGGTTCCGTAACTGATTCGAGTTCGACTCCGTATTGATCAGCCCTTTTCTGACATTCTTTTTGAGCTTCGCTGGGATTGCTGGCAATAATAGGTTCATCCCACTGTTGAGCTTCTTGTTCTGGATCTCGAATCATAATTTAAGTGCTCCTTTGTTGGATTATACAACATTGGAGATACCATCTTGGCGTATTGCTGGAATCACTTTTATCAAAGCACTTTATTAGTACCGCATAAGGTTTGTGTTGGGTTTCGCTACGCTGCACCCAACCTACTTTTACTTTTACTATTAAGGCAGTTGTACGGGCGCAATGCTTGCGCCCTCAATGCTTGCGCCCTCAATGCTTGCGCCCTCAATGCTTGCGCCCTCAATGCTTACTCTCTATAGGATAATGCTCTCCCAAAAAAGCCTTAGCATCCGCCTCATTCTGAATCACTCCATCCAGCGTCTCCGCTAACAATCTGTCCAGAATTTCCCGGTATTGTGGCCCTGGCTTATAACCCAACTTTCGCAAATCATTACCATTCAAGGGTGCTTGAACATAAGTCAATGTGGTGAGATATTGCCAGATTTGATGTCGGATGGTTCTAGGACTATCTAAACCAATCAATACTAATGTTGGTAACTGATATTGGCCTAGAAACTTAACTATTTCACTATTAAGCTGACATTGTGGTAACTTTTCCACTACCTCTGCTTCGTCTTGTGCCAACTGCTCTAATCTGGTAGTACTATCCGCAGGTAGCTGTAGATTATTGGCCACTTTCCCTCGTGCTTCAGCAGGCAGGTGAGCAATCAAAACTTCCAACCGCATTTGCCAATGTAATAAGTTATTATCCGGGTCAAACCTTCCCAACCAACGACCAATTAGACGTATCCGCCACCATAACTGTTGATCTAATTTGAGGGTGGGATGGAGACATTGTAGTGCTCCTAAAGAGGATAGCAGCTGCAAAGCTGGTGCCCAATAGGGAGCCTGCAAAATATACTTCAATTCTGCTTTCAACCGGGTTTGTAAAGCTGGA
>JAAHGR010000854.1 GCA_010672425.1 Symploca sp. SIO2E6 | reverse complement strand
TCAAAGTCTGCGTATTGGATGGGTAGTTTTGGCAAAACAGAGGACTGTCCTTGAGCAAAAGCCTCATAGAGGGTCGATAACTCTCTAACTAAAACCCCAAGAGACCAACCATCAGAAATAATGTGGTGCATTGTCATCAGCAGCACATGATGTTCCGGATCTAGTTGCAACAAAGTAACTCGTAACACTGGACTGTTAGCTAAGTCAAACGGTGTCATAGCTTCCTGTTTGACTAACTCTTTAACCTTTTCTGACTGCTCATGGGTAGAGCCACTAGTTTGCAAATCTACCACGGTTAGGGGTAGTTCCATTACAGGAGCAATTATCTGTACAGGTTCTCCATTTATTTCGGGGAAAGTGGTTCTTAAAGTTTCATGGCGTTGGATAATTTCCTTCAGACTTTGCTCCAAAGCTAGGAAATTCAAAGAACCCTTCAATCTTAAGAAAATTGGCAGATTATAGGAAGAGTTATCGGGAAATAGCTGGTTGACAAACCATAACCTTTCCTGAGCAAAAGATAAGGGCAGCTTGCCATCCCTAGAAATTTGTTTTATGGGCGTAGCCAATGGCTCTTGAGTTGTTTGTGCTTCCTTTAAAAACTCTAGGATTTCTATTTTGCGATCGAGTATGTCTTTTTTTAGTGTTGCTGTCATTACTCCCTTCGGAGAACGATAGCGGAGTTGCTCTTGTTCTATCCAAAGTTTGACACCCAGATTTTGCAGATAAGACACGAAGTCAATTGTTTTCATAATGATCCCTCCTCATATTCTTCCTCTGTTTCAGAGATTAATGTATTTTGATCTTGGGCAACTTGAGAGAGTACTTCAAGTCTTTGGGCAATCTCAGCAATAGTGGGTGAATCAAATAAACGCTGCAAGACTAGTTCTCGATCAAAGGCTTGTCGTATTCGAGACAAAACTTGAGTTGCCAGCAAAGAATGTCCTCCCAAATCAAAAAAGTTGTCATGTATTCCCACCTGTTCTATACCCAGCACTTCTGTCCAAATCTCTGCTAATACCTTCTCTGTTGCTGTCTGAGGAGCTACAAACTCCGTTGACACACTACTTAAATCAGGTGCTGGCAATGCCTTACGGTCTATCTTACCACTAGGAGTTAGTGGTAGTTGTGACAACAGTACAAATCCAGTGGGTATCATATACTCTGGCAACTGCTCTGTCAAGTACTGTTTTAATTGTTTTATTTGTTCTGTTTCTGAGAGTTCTAGGTTGGAAATAGCTGTGGTTTTGGTTTCTAGCACTAGGTAAGCCACTAGACGTTTATGACCTAAACTGTCTTCTGTCGCGACGACTACTGTTTCTTTAACACTGTTATGTTTACTAAGAGTTGTTTCAATTTCTCCAGTTTCGATACGGAAACCCCGTATCTTGACTTGGTTATCTATACGACCGAGAAACTCTATGTTACCATCGTGCAAATAACGGGCTAAGTCTCCAGTTTTGTATAATTTTGTGGTTTTTGAAGGGTCAAAGGGATTAGTAATAAATTTCTCTGCTGTAAATTGGGGGCGGTTCAGATAACCCCCTGCCAGACATACTCCACCAATATATAGTTCTCCAGGAATACCTATGGGAAGTGGTTGTAGGTCACGGTTGAGGATATAAAGTTGAGCGTTAGTAATAGGACGACCGATTGGGGGGAGTGTAGGCCAGTTGGCAACATTTCCTTGTAATGTATAAGAAGAAACCACATGGCTTTCTGATGGTCCGTATTGATTTTGGAGTTTACAGTTAGGGAGTCGGTTCATCAACTCTACGATGTCTGGAGTCACTTGCAACTGTTCTCCTGCTGTAACCACCTCCCTTAAGGGTGGCAGGTTTTGGGATTCATAAGCCACTGCTGCTAACTGTTGCAAAGCGACAAAAGGTAAAAATAGTCGCTCTACCTGATTCTCAGTTAGGAACCCGAGCAATGCTTTTGGATCTCGCCTCAACTCGGCAGACACTAACACTAAAATCCCCCCATTACACCAGGTGGAGAATATTTCTTGGAAGGATACGTCAAAGCTGATAGGAGCAAATTGTAAAGTTTTTGCCCCTTGACCAACTACTGCTTCCTCCTGTTGCCACTGGAGCAGGTTTACCAAAGCACCTTGACTCATGGCTACCCCTTTTGGTTTTCCTGTAGAGCCAGAGGTATAAATGACATAGCCCAAGTTTGATGGTTTAACTTCACTGCTCAAATTGGTTGTAGAATAGTCAGACCATAGGTTTTCACTACTATCCAAACACAATATCTGAGCTTGATGTTCTGGTAATAATGTGGTTAATGATTCCTGGGTGAGTAATACAGAGACATTGGCATCAGAGACCATATAAGCCAAACGTTCTGAGGGATAGCTAGGGTCTAGTGGCACATAAGCACCTCCGGCTTTGAGTATAGCTAATAAACCTACTACCATTTCCACTGAACGTTCGACACAGATGCCTACTCGCGTGTCTGCTTTGACTCCCAATTGTTGCAAATAATGTGCTAGTTGGTTAGCTTTGCTGTTTAATTGGGAATAGGTCAGTTTTCTATCTTCAAATATTACTGCTACTGCATCTGGTGTTTTCCGAACTTGTGTTTCAAATAACTGATGAATACATTTCTCTAATGGGTAATCTATTTTGGTGTTGTTCCATTCTACGAAAATTTGCTGGAGTTCTGCCTCTGTCATAATTGGCAGTTTAGCGATCAATTGCTCTGGAGACTCTACTGCTGCTGATAGTAAGTTTTGGTAATGTGACACCATGCGACTAATTGTTTCGGCTTCAAACAAGTCTCGGTTATAGGCACATAATCCTTTGATTTCTTCTCCTACTGGCCACAGATGTAACTCTAAGTCAAACCTCACTGTCATCTCAGCTTCTGCCCCTTCATACCAACCTACTTCTAAGTTAGGTAAATTGAAGGATGGTTTCAATATTTCCTCCTGCTGCACCGCAAACATCACCTGAAACAAGGGGTTTTGCCATAGTGCCCGTTCTGGCTGCAACTGTTCTACCAATTTCTCAAAGGGTATGTCTTGGTGGCCATAAGCTTCTAGGGCTGTTTGTTTAACTCGGTTTAATACTTCTGTGAAACTAGGGTCTCCTCCCAG
>JAAHGR010000853.1 GCA_010672425.1 Symploca sp. SIO2E6 | reverse complement strand
TTTTAGAATTGAATCAACACAAGCCTAAGGCTCCGAGAGGACGAAGGAGGTTCCAAGGAGGTAGAAGGAGGTAAGAGATATGTTTCTCACTCTTTCAATTGGGGGCGCGAAGCTTTCCTCAGGAGCTATCGAGAAACTAGAAATGAAACGGGATGCCTGAACCCCTTGATCTGACTAGTTTCTAGCATTCAATTGGGGGCGCAAAGCGTTATTTTTTGCCTATTTAGCAGTAAATTATTCATAATAACACATCAGTAAAGTTTTATGGCTATATTGGATTCCAAAGGACGATTGTTCGGTAAGGTAAGCATTCTCGACTTAGGTGCTGCCCTAGTGATTTTAGCAGTGTTTGTCGGTGTCACCTTCGGCACTACTGGTACAGTAGCTCAACTCAACGACACCAAACCAGTAGACATCGAAGTACTCGTTCGAGGTTTGAGTGTGCTAGATTCTGAAGCTTTGTTTGCTGAGTTTAAGGAACAGAAGAAGACTAATGTCGTGATTCGCAATCAACCCTATGGCCAAGTTGAGATCAAATCTGTCCAAGAAATACCGCGAACCTTAGCTATTCCCCAGCCAGATGGCTCGGTTAAAGAGTTGGATGACCCCAGGACCAACTTTTTTAGTGTTAATTTACGGATGACTTTATCAGGTCAAGGACAAATCACCGACAGTGGTGCAGTTTTGGGCAATATCCCCGTGAAAATTGGGACGCCAGTAGAATTGGAGGGAGCAGGTTACAACTTCAACGCTAGCGTCATTGCTGTCAAAGTTAAATAGGGCTTGCTGAATAAGTAATAAGTAATAAGTAATAAGTAATAAGTAAGAAGGAATGAAGCATCTATCCTAGTTTTGGGAACTCGAATTCCTCGGTCACCCAGGGATTTCCCCGCTCAGATGCAAGGAAATTGAATATGTTGGTTCAATTTCCTTGCACTTTTTGGTCTGAAAATGCTTGAAACCATTGTCTGGTATGGCTTACGCACTCATGCAGCAGACCCTAAATAGGGAATAGGGACAAGGGGGACAAGGGGGACAAGGGGGACAAGGAGGACAAGAAGATTTTAGCTACTCATTACTCATTACTCATTACTCATTACTCATTACTCATTACTCATTACTTCAAAATCCGAATCAATAGATTTATTCTCCCAAGCCCTATATATTAATTTCAATTCAGGCTTAACCAGCTAAACAGATCCTGAACAGATAACTTTAAACCTCCTAGAGAACTTAAAACTGGCAGAATATCTTGATTTTGCTTGCTTTCAGGTTGCTTTCCTGGTTGGAAAGTAATGACTAATCGCTCTTGGGGATCTATTAACGAGCCTAATTCTGTACCATGATTCAGACAGAACAAAATATTGTTAATCACACGGGTTGAACTTTGCTCTGGCGATAAAATTTCAATTGTCCAATCAGGGGCGATTTCAAAGGTATTCTCAATTTCTCCGTTGGCATCTATAGGAATGCGTTGCCAAGAGAATACTGAGATATCTGGGACAATTGAGCGTCCAGCAAAGGTACAGCGCAACTCTGTAAAAGCACGAGCTGTATGCTTAGGAATACCTACTTGGTTGATCGCAGGTGCTAAAAAAGTTTGGATAGCGCTGTGTTTTCCTTTGGGTATGGGTTTCTGGTAGATTTGTCCATCAATGTATTCACTAGCAGGCTTAGTTTCTGGTAGTTGTAGGAAATCTGCTAATGAGAGTTGGGGAGGTGCTTGGAGGAGTGACATAGTGGTAGAGTATATTAAGGTCTTGGATACATTGCATACACATTATGTTGCTTTTGTCAATATCCGAGTAATGAACCAATTCTATAGAAACTATTACGCAATAGTTCCTCTTGGCGCGACACAGCCTATTATGGTGGAATCAGTAGGTTGGGTGAAGCTTTCTTCGTAACCCAACATTGAAGCAGGTTTCGTTGGGTTTCACTTCTCCTTCGACCGACGCTACGCGAACGTTACACCCAACCTAGTGGCGTGGCACAGCTAAAATGATGTAATAGATGTAGGTTGGGTCGAGGCAACGAGACCCAACATTGGAGCGGGTTGTGTTGGGTCACGAAGAAAGCTCTACCCAACCTACCTATTCTACTATTTTAGGTGTGTCACGCCACTACAGCCGTTGATTATCCTCTACAGTATATATGTGCGCACCTTTTTCCATTATAAAAAATAACACAAAACTAAGGTAAAAGCAACCAACAAAGAGCAATCAGTAACATGCCTAAAATAATGCAATAGATTTAGTGCGAGCATCTTGCTCGCGTTTAACCTAAGCATGATAAGCATAAGCAAGATGTTTCGCTACGCCCACCCTACGCTCGAATGCTACAATAAAGCTTAAGGTAATAGAATAAAAGGAGTTTTTACTGACCACTCATCCAGACGATTTAGCGATCGCAGATTTTCACCAAGCTATCGGCAACCTCGTCATCCGCTTTCCGTTGCTGCACTGTGAGGAATGTGCCAGTGCAGTTAAACAATGGCTCCAACAACGTGGTATTTCTGGAAAACTTTGGCGACTCTCTACCCGGTATGATAATGAAGACTTTATCCTTAGCGATCGCCTAGAAAAACAGGGTTGCTTTGAAACTATTACCGAGAATGGTGTTCATTATGGTGTCGAAGTCTTTGGAAAAATCTTTGACAACCTCTCTCGCCAAGGACTGTCACCAGAAGATTGGGTAAATGATTTTACATCTTTATCCAATGAATTTGAAGTGAAAGTGATTGAAGTATTTTAGAGATTCAATGAATGGAGATTACTCAAGATGATTAGCTTATTTAAGCTACTAGAAAAAATCAAAACTAAACCTGGACTATACATTGGAAGTGCCTCTATCACCAATCTACGCATGTTCATCCTTGGCTATTGCTTTGCACGTTCAGAAATGGGGATTACCAATACAGAAGCTGAAAGTGACTTCTACAAAAATTTTCAACCATGGTTACAAAATCGCTTATCTATCCGTACAGTTAACGGTTGGGACAAAATCATTTTGCTGACTTGTATCGATGAGAAAGCAGCCTTTGATTATTTCTTTCAACTTCTAGATGAGTTTCTCCAGCGAGATCAAAGCCAAGATTTAGACC
>JAAHGR010000852.1 GCA_010672425.1 Symploca sp. SIO2E6 | reverse complement strand
AATCCTTTCCAATCTGTATCAATCTTATTCTCATGCTTGCCTGTCAATAAGCACTCATCTTTGGTGAGAGCAACAAGGTGAAAAGCCCCATCTCTCAAAGCTTCAGCTTACTTGTCACCCCCTGAGGCTGTGCAGTCATTCCCAATGAACAGTAATTCTCCAGTAAAAATCCTGTTTCTAGCAGCTGATCCGAGCAACGAGGCTCGGTTGCGTTTGCAGCAAGAGCACCGAGATATTGAAGAAAAGCTCAATTTGTCTGCACAGCGAGGATTTTTGCTAGAGCAACGATTAGCAGTTCGTACCACGGACATTATTCAGGCAATACTGGATACTAAACCACATATTGTCCACTTTTCTGGGCATGGTCAACAATCTGGCAATCTCTGCTTTGAAGATGAAATAGGCCAAAGCAAAGCTGTAGAGCCTGAAGCCTTGGCAGAATTATTTAAATTAGTAGCAGATCAAGTTAACTGTGTTATCCTCAATGCCTGTTACTCTGAGAAGCAGGCATATGCGATCGTTGAGTATATACCATTTGTGATTGGTATGAACCAATCCATCAGTGATCAGGCTGCAATTGCCTTCTCTGTTGGCTTTTATACAGCTTTTGGAGCACAAGAATCGGTTGAAAAAGCTTATCAATTTGGTTGTGTGCAGATCCGACTCGAAGGTTTGCCAGAGCATCTTACACCAGTTTTGCACGCCCAAAAAACTAATTCTCTTCTCTAAATTCTCGATTTTCAATGGTGTGATTGTGTTTGCTGTAATTTTTTGCTAAGGTTATGTACGATAGCAAGATGTGCGCCCATAGATAAACTACGATTTCCAATATCTTGAAGGCAAAAACATCAACTGTCCTCTTGTGGAACTGGCATCTTGCCAGTACAGAGCCTAAGACAGGCGTTTTGTTCAGACAAAGGGTATACACATTAGCCTCTTACGGGAAGTTAATGTGCTATATCAATTAATAATTAGAGCTGTACAATCATTCCGAATGATCAGTAATCCTCCAGTAAAAATCCTGTTTCTAGCAGCTGATCCGAGTAACGAGGCTCGGTCACGTTCACAGAAAGAGTACCGAGATATTGAAGATAAGCTCAATTTGTCTGCACAACGAGGATTTTCGCTAGAGCAAAAATTAGCAGTTCGTACAACGGAGATTATTCAGGTATTACTGCGTAGTAAACCACAAATTGTACATTTCTCTGGGCATGGTCAACGATCTGGCAATCTCTGCTTTCAAGATGAAATAGGCAAGAGCAAGCCTGTAAAACCTGATGACTTGGCATCGTTATTTAAATTAGTAACTGATCAAGTTAACTGTGTCATCCTCAATGCCTGTTATACAGAGAAGCAGGCATGTGCGATCGCTAAACATATCCCATTTGTGATTGGTATGAGCCAATCCATCAGTGATAAGGCAGCAATTGCCTTCGCTGTTGGCTTTTATTCAGCTTTGGGAGCACAAGAATCGGTTGAAAAAGCTTATCAATCTGGTTGTGTGCAGATCCGACTCGAAGGTTTGCCAGAACATCTTACACCAGTTTTTCACGCCCAAAAAACAGTAACTAATTTTCCTCTTGAAGTTTCTGAGCAATTACAGAAGGTAAACCCCCTCTGTATTCCCTCAAGAGTGGAAGGCAGAAAGCAGAAGCCTGTAAGGCAAAGCTTAGCAAGATTAGGGTTTGTGGTTGCAGGAATTTGTTCTGCTATTGTAGCTTTTAATACTCTTGACTCAAATACAGTAAATTTCTCTGGAGATCCTCAAAATGGGGAAAGTGTCGTTGAAGAGTCTCAACAGGAAGAAAGTGTCACTGAAGAACCTCAACAGGAGGAAAGTGTCGCTGAAGAAACTCAACAGGAGGAAAGTGTCGCTGAAGAAACTCAACAGGAGGAAAGCGTCGCCGAAAATCCTCAAAAAACAGGATTTAATTTTATTTGCACAACAATCAACAATGTACCAGTAACGATCGTTAAGTCGGAAAAATGGGAGGGTGAAGGGAGGCAACTCATTCAGTGGGTTAGCAACCATGGTGAGTTTACACCAGAAGAGCGTTGTCAGGTGTTTACTGCCAGATTCAACAAATATTTCGGACAAGGTGGGCGTTACATCACCCACGGAGTCATAAATAACCAAAAAGCTATCTGTACCACGGATAAAAAAGGCAACAGTTGTACCGAGGCACTTTTCGCACTAAAGCCTGATGAAGATCCCAATTTAGTTTTGGAAAACTTATTTGCACTTAATGATCGGAACTTCGCAGGTCGTCCACTTCGTATGTAGAATCGGTTTGAGTAAATATGGAAAATTGGCAATCTTAGGACGAATAGTCTCATTGAAAAACAATACAGGCAAGATGCCTGTTCCACAAGACAGTAAGATGTAGTGCGTTGAATAAGCTGATTACAATACAGGCAAAATGCCTGTTCCACAAGATAATAATATGTAGTGCGTAAGCGATGCTAGCGCGTAGCGCAAACATCTTGCTCGCGTACTACCTCTTTAGTGAGCAAGATGCTCACACTACTTTACCCTATCTACAAGCGCACACCTATTCCATGGTTAGTGACTCTAGCAACAAACAATAGCAAATTCAACTAATGCGATCGCGCAGGCAATAACCTAGATCCCCTACTTCTTACTTGAAGAGGCTGATTAGTGGGACAAACCGGAAGAAGAAGTCGGGGATCTTCCCCAACCGGGAGTAATCGAGATCCCTGACTTCTTGGTTGAATAAGCTGATTAGCTGGATAAACCGGAATAAGAAGTCGGGGATCTTCCCCAACCGGAAGTAATCGAGATCCCCGACTTCTTGCTTGGAGAGGCTGATTAGCTGGATAAACCGGAAGAAGTCGGGGATCTTCCCCAACCGGGAGTAATCGAGATCCCTGACTTCTTGGTTGAATAAGCTGATTAGCTGGATAAACCGGAATAAGAAGTCGGGGATCTTCCCCAACCGGGAGTAATCGAGATCCCTGACTTCTTGGTTGAATAAGCTGATTACAATACAGGCAAAATGCCTGTTCCACAAGATAATAATATGTAGTGCGTAAGCGATGCTAGCGCGTAGCGCAAACATCTTGCTCGCGTACTACCTCTTTAGTGAGCAAGAT
>JAAHGR010000851.1 GCA_010672425.1 Symploca sp. SIO2E6 | reverse complement strand
TATCCGGTAAGAGCAGTGGATGGGCGTTCAAAGAGTCAGGCACCAGATGTAATGGTAGTTTTTGGTCGTCCCAAAGGGGATCGGCGCTCCTACAAACAATTCGAGGAAGACAATATCCCACCTCAAGTTGTCTTTGAAATTCTCTCACAGAGTAACACAGACTCAGAGATGGAGAAGAAATTTAACTTCTATGAGGGTTATGGTGTAGAGGAATATTATCTGTATGATCCGGCAACAAATGAACTAAAGGGGTGGTTAAAACACAACAACAAGTTAAGACCGATTAGCCAGATGGAAGGTTGGAGGAGTCCGAGGCTAGGTTGTCGATTTGAGACTCTCCAAGGGTCACTGGCACTGTATAGACCGGATGGGCAAAAGATGGAGACCTATGTAGAAACATCATTGCGAGCCGAACTTGAAGCCCAACGTGCTCAACAAGAGTCCCAACGTGCAGAACTTGAGGCCAAAGCAAGGCGTGATGCCATTCCCCAACTCTTAGCGTTGGGTTTGAGTGTCGAGCAAGTAGCCCAAGCCCTTAACCTGTCAGTCGAGGAAATCAATCAAAGACAATAATATAGAAAAAATCCCCCATTCTCAATATTAGAAAGACTGCGTCTATTTACCTCACTTAGATTACTGCTTACAAAAGTTTGGTCAAGATCCGGAGCAAGTAGCTACAGATCTCCAAGCGATCGATGCTACTGATGTTTGTCAGTTGCTCCTCAAACATCTTCAGTGAGAATTGTTGTTTGTCGTTTGTCGTTTGTTGTTTGTTGTTTGTTGTTTGTCGTTTGTCGTTTGTTGTTTGTCGTTTGTTGTTTGTTGTTTGTTGTTTGTTGTTTGGGAATTGGGAATTGGGAATTGGTAAGTGTAAATATCTTCCTTGTCTTCCTTGTCTCCCTTGTCTCCCCTATCTCCCTATCTCCCCATCTCCCCATCCTCAATCCCCACTCCCCTTAAACCTTTGGTAAGTCGTAACTAAAGCCTTAGCATCTCCTACATTGCCAGGAAATAGCACTACGGGTAAATTGGGAAACTGGGGATGGTCAGTAGGTGTGCGCACGACAGAACATCCGGGTATAATCTGACCCAAGAGTCGTGCTGCTCTCAAATTTAAGCCAGTACTCACAACATCATTGGAAGTAATTCCCCCTTTACTAATTAAAAACCCGATATCTGCTGGCAATCCCCGCACAATATCCATTAGTAAAGCAGAAACTGCTGTCCCAAATGCTAATCGGGTTGGAATATCCTTAAATACTAGTTCTTCACGACTGGTATAAACTACAGATGTTTTACCAGTAGTATGAGCTTCTTGGACTGCTTGCAAAACTTTTGCCAAAAGTTCTCCTCTTTGAGTTGCCGACTCAGCCAACAAATGAGCCACATCTACCTCAATACCGAAAATCCCTGACTCTGGTAACAGACACTCTAACTGTTGTGTTGTTTTTTTGACATGGGAACCAACAATCACTACTCCAGGTTTCCCTTGCCGCACATACTTGGCCATCTCTGCTGCTGCTACCGGTTGAGGACCTAGATTAGCCAGAGAGGTTAAGATGCTAGCAGCAGAGCGAAACAGGAAGCGTTTACCTTGTGCCGCTGCTGTTAGGATATCTGTAGCAAATTGATCCAAATCTGCTTGAGTTTCCCCATCGACAACTCCACATTGGTTGCCGGTAAGCTGCTGGAGGCGCTCTAAAGAGCCACGACGAAGCTCATTAAGTATAAATCTCTCGACAGCAGAAGCTTTAATGCGACCTTGGGTTTTCTCTTCTACGTAATCCGGTAAATAACTGTGATGGTAACCAAAAACCGAATCTCTAGCAAACTCAGTTTCATGTACTGGTGTTGGCACACCATCAACTATTAAATAATGGACACTATCACGGGTAACTCGTCCTCCTTCAAAAAAAGCAGGTACTAAAAAATGAGCATCAAATGGTCCGACTTCTTCGGCAATTACATCCGTTTCTACAGGATAATGTCCCCGCAGTGTTGAGTCAGAGCGACTTACCACCAGGAAATCCTTAATTTCCTCAGCTTCCAGGGCGATTTTGAGGTTATGACAGACTTCTCTGGTAACTGCTGTAGCTTGCTCTGGAGTGAGTGCTCTAGTATTCGTCAGGATAAAAAAGATGGGGGAGTCATCCTTGAGTCCCAATTTCAAAGTCTCTACATCCCAGCGCGTCAGCAGCAGGCAGCTGTGAACTGTCTGGGAACCTGTAGGATCATCATCTAAAACAATTATTTTTGGTCTAGTAGTCATTTCTAGCTGTAATACGTATCACACAATCATCTAATACTTGCTCACATACAATTTAATAATTTATCACAATTTGTAACTATAAATCTCACAGAAAATTTTTTAAAAAAATCAGATAATAAAAATAACGAATATAGGCAGTAAAGGAGAAGATATGTCTATGATTAGCGAGATTGTTAATAATGTTATTCAAAACGGTTATCTAACCTTAGAAATAGAAGAGCAACTCAAGGAACTGTTTGCCATTCGCTATGATATAGAAGACATTGATGCTTTGATTCAACTGCAACAAGCGGCTAAGTCCGGTCAGGTGAAGCAACAGTCAAGGGAAGGTGTTAGGTGTTAGGTGTTAGGTGTTAGATGGAAATAAACCGAACTATGTTACAAAAGTAAATACTTCTCAAACCCTTACAAATAACAAATAACAAATAACAAATAACAAGTCACTAACAATACCAGTCCATTGCACATCTAGTTTAGACCAGCGCGTCACACAGTGAAAATCCTTCGTGAAATCATGTTGGGGCATTGCCATAAAATCTGACCAATTAAAGGTCTTTGCTTTAGCCAAGCCCCAGACACGAAATTCCCAATTATCTGTGGTAATTTGGGGAGCGTCTCCGTAGGTAAGTACGGGAAAGCCGTTTGCTAGACGTTGACCGGGAGGAACGAGATCGCTCTCTTTTGGTTCTGGTTTACGGAAGAATTTTCCGCTCATGATTTCCTTAAATAACGTAAGTTGCTAGTTACAAGTATAAGCGCGTTTCGATCCCCCCTAACCCCCCTTAACAAGGGGGGAGACAGGATTGAAAGTCCCCCTTATTAAGGGGGATGCGAGGGGGATCTAAAAAGA
>JAAHGR010000850.1 GCA_010672425.1 Symploca sp. SIO2E6 | reverse complement strand
TTGGGAATTGGGAATTGGGAATTGGGAATTGGGAATTGGGAATTGGGAATTGGGAATTGGGAATTGGGAATTGGGAATTGGGAATTGGGAATTGGGAATTGGGAATTGGGAATTGGGAATTGGGAATCGAAAAAAGAATGGCTGCCAACCATTTTTCTCAATGCTACTTGGGTTTTGCCCCTATTTCTCCCCACACCCCCCACACTCCCCACACTCCCCACCCCCAATTGGGCATAAAGCCGCTTTCTGGTCTAATCTGTGGAAGGTATTTGTTGAAAAATTTGAGGAGAGACAGTTGGAACGGACATTTCTCATGATCAAGCCAGATGGCGTACAGCGTTCTCTTGTGGGTGAAGTAATTGGTCGTTTGGAGGCTAAAGGCTTTACTCTGGTTGGACTTAAGCTGGTGAGTGTTAGCCGTGAACTTGCTGAGCAGCATTATGATGTTCATAAGGAAAGACCATTTTTTGGCAAGTTGGTAGAGTTCATTATTTCTAGTCCTGTAGTCGCAATGGTTTGGGAAGGTGAAGGTGTTGTGGCTTCAGCCAGGAAGATTATTGGTGCTACCAATCCCCTGACTGCTGAACCCGGTACGATTCGTGGTGATTATGGGATAAGTATTGGTCGTAACCTGATCCACGGTTCGGATGCTATAGAGACAGCACAGAAGGAGATCAGTCTTTGGTTCAAAGACGAGGAACTCGTTAGTTGGGAACCAGCCTTAAATACTTGGATTTACGAGTAATACCAAATCCGAATTAATCACCCCCGTTTTGAACAAACCGCGAAACTTGCTCTGAGACGTTGCATGCAACGTCTCTACAGGGTGGGACATAATGGGGGTATCTATGCCGGATAAGGTAAAGCCAGTAAGGCATTTGAAGCTGTAAACAAGACGATTAAGCAGACGATGGATAATATATACAAGAAACATCGTCATATTTTTACCAACCCCAAAGAGTCACCAACCAACAGCTTCATCGAAATTCCGGATGATCACAGTGCTTGTGTCGTTGCTACTCATATGGAAAAATTTCACCACCAGAGGATGAAAGTGGACTCTTCCCCATTTCCCCTGAACATTGACAACCCACCCGAAGATCCCCGACTTCTCAATAAAACCGGTAATTAGCTCGACAAACCGGTAGAAGAAGTCGGGGATCTCGGACTTGCCAAACCCTATATGTTTCGTTGAGAATGGCAGAAGTAAGAGCATTACCATTGGAATGCTCTTAGGCGGCTGAGGTAGCTTAAGGTATCGAGAAGAAAAAGGAAATTTTCGGTCATCCGTAAGGTTATCGATAGGGCGGGTTTTGTTCGATGGTTATTGTTGAATGCATTGGGGCCTACTCCCGATAGGGCGCACATCGGTGCGCCCCTACCCAAGTTTCCAACTAATCCGATTTAACCCAGTCGGTAGGGAAAAATTCAGGGATGACAAACGCCACGAAAGACCCAAAAGGTTTCCAACTAATCCGATTTAACCCAGTCGGTAGGGAGTTCGTCTGAGAGGCTTGACCCAGTAAGGGTTTTAGCCGTCAAATCTACACACCTCCCATTATAGTAGCAAATCTTGCCCAAAAATGGAAAAAATACACCCCTCAAACCCTTTTCCAGCAAGCCATCGACACACCTCAACGAAATAATGAGGGTTTCAGCGATTTGCCGAGGTGTGTAGATTAGAGGCTGAAAATTGCCCTCAAAGCTAGATAGGACAAGACCTTGGGAAATATGAGGACGCAATTTGGTGCAACTGAGCATTATCAGTAAAATTCCGGAAACTTCTAATTGGAATAAGTGTTCAATAATCTAACATATGAGCCGGAAGGGTTTAGGCGACCTTGGTGAACCGAAACGTAGGGGCGCACCGACGTGCGCCCTTAATGCTTGCGCCCTTAACAATACTTGCAACCTTAACAATGCTTGCGCCCTTAACAATACTTGCGACCTTAACAATACTTGCGCCCTTAACAATACTTGCGCCCTTAACATTGATGGTAATCTCTTTAACCAGTAATCTGGGGATAGGTTGAGTTAAACCGGAGGTTATGGCAGGGCGGGTTTTGCTCACAATATTTGGGTAAAATGGCCTAGGATATCACGCTTACCCGCCCCTACAGGCGATCGCAAGCAAGCAATTCAACAATTTAACAATTCAACAATTTAACAATTTAACAATTCAACAATTTAACAATTCAACAATTTAACAATTCAACAATTTAACAATTCAACAACCTCCGCTTTTTCATCTCTAAATATTGAATTAGTTGTAATTTTACTCATTTTTGGCTACAATTTGGACAATGGGATAGGTGTGCGCCTATAGGGTATACAGCAGTTTTCGCTGTTATGTGGCACACCTTTATCCCCCCAACCCCCCTTAGAAAGGGGGGCAGTAAAAGTCCCCCTTTCTAAGGGGGATTTAGGGGGATTTTTCTTACTGTACCTCATAACATCGCAAAGCGCTGTAAGTTACCTTTAGCCAAGATAAGTTACTATGACCTAAAGTCCACATTGTAGAATGGCAACTGCCTGGAAGATGCCCGTAGGAATATAGACGCGATCGCACAATACCTCTTCTTTAGCACTTGTTGCACTTAAGATGAACTCACAACCTACAGAACTAGAAGGTACTTGGGAAGAAATTGTCGCTCATGCTGCTGAACTAGCTGGGCGCAGGGTACGTGTTATTGTGTTACCAGAAAAAACACAGTCCTCGCCTCCTGAAGCAGTGCCCCCTTTCTGTCCTTCTTCTGGTCGTTATCTTTTAGGAGATGCAGGTACTTGGGCAGGTGAAGATTTTGAGGAGTGTCTTCAGTTAGTTTATGATACTCGTTCTGAAATAGAGTTCTAAGTGTTTACCTACTTGATACCAACCATTGTAGCCGTATCATTTGGAATGCTGGTAGGCGGCTGAGGTAACTTCAGGTATCGAGAAGAAAAAGAAAATTTTCGGTAATCCGTAAGGTTATCGATAGGGCGGGTTTTGTTCGATGGTTATCGTCGAATGCATTAAGATTTCCCTAAACCCGCCCCTACGAAGTCCCCAACACCAACCTCGCCGTCCATCCGCGCCTCAGTAAAGTGTCGCCACGTCCGCCACCACTCCGCGCCGATCACGTA
>JAAHGR010000085.1 GCA_010672425.1 Symploca sp. SIO2E6 | reverse complement strand
TTGTAGCCTTGCATGAAGAGGTGTCCAATTGTTGTTATGTAACATTGTTGCCGAGATGTGCCTAACGGCGTAGGGAGCAGGGAGCAGGGAAGACAAGGGAGACAAGGGAGACAAGGGAGACAAGGGAGACAAGGAAACAATTCTCAATTCCCAATTCCCAATTCCCAATTCCCAATTCCCAATTCCCAATTCCCAATTCCCAATTCCCAATTCCCAATTCCCAATTCCCTTATTTACCAGTGATTATGCTGACGGCTGGTCTCATTCAAGTCTTGCCAAACATCATCAAGTAGGGGGTCAGTTTCATTATCTTCTAACTTACTATCTGAGGGAATATCTTCAATCTGAAACTCGTCATCGCTGAGGCTGCCCATTTCGCCAAAATCTAGATCATCGTCTCCTCCTATAGACATTGCCCCAAAATCCAGGTCATCATCCCCTCCTACAGGCATTGCCCCAAAATCTAGGTCATCATCTCCTCCTATAGGCACTGCCCCAAAATCTAGGTCATCATCTCCTCCTATAGGCATTGCCCCAAAATCCAGGTCATTCTCCCCGACTACAGGCATTTCTGCCAAATCGAGCAACTCATCATCGCTTGCTGCTGGTGCTTCTACAAATTCTAGATCTTGGTCAAAATTTTGAGGGATGTCTCCTAGATCAAAATCTTCGTCTAGGCTGGTTGACATCTGAGCGATATCGATTTCTTCCTCAGGACTACCTGAGACTTCTAGATCCATCTCGGCATAAATATTGTCAGGAGTTTCTAGTTCTAGTTCCTCTTCAACAACTGTGGTTACTTCTAGTGCTGGCTCCTCTTCACCGGCTAATGATGCTAGGTCTAGTTCCTCTTCATCCTCTGTAGGTACTTCTAGATCTAATTCCTCTTCACCGGCTAATGATTCTAGGTCTAGTTCCTCTTCATCCTCTGTAGGTACTTCTAGATCTAATTCCTCTTCACCGGCTAATGATTCTAGGTCTAATTCCTCTTCATCCTCTGTAGGTACTTCTAGTGCTGGCTCATCTTCGCCGGCGAATGATTCTAGTTCTAGTTCCTCTTCATCCGCTGTAGGTACTTCTAGATCTAATTCCTCTTCATCCGCTACTGGTGTTGCCTCTACTGAATCCTCCTCAAAGTTAGCAGAGGCATCTTCCGCTTCATCCTCATCGTCTTGGGGGCAAAATTCCACATGGACTCTCACCTTACCCTTTTGCCAACCTCCAGCAGTAAATTTCAGGACTTCACAACTCACACCATCTTCGCTAAACCAGGCATTCTTTTCTTCGCTCCATTCACCTGAAGCATTTTCCAGCTGCACCCTGATGGCTTCTGCTAATTCACCAACTCTGAATGTGGAATGTCCGATCAACAGTTGATTAGATGCATCAACTGAGAGAACTTCACCAGAAGAGAGTGGCTTAAACTGTTTATCCACGCTGATTTTCCCGATTAACTTTGTAATTTGCCTTCCAATCAATCATTTAGTCAGTTTGGGTCAACAGCTGGCTTGATGTAAACAGTATTTGGAAAGATTTGCTTCCACAATCTGGAACCTCTAGAAAAACCAGCCGTAGGAATGTAATCCTTTGCCCAGTAGATTCACCCCAAGATAGCAAATCCAGACTACGATAAATCCCGTTGCTGCCAAAATTGCTGGTCGGCGTCCTTGCCATCCTCGAATAATGCGAGCATGGAGATAGGCGGCAAAAACCAACCAAGTAATTAATGCCCAGGTTTCTTTCGGGTCCCAACTCCAGTAGGTACCCCAAGCCTCATTCGCCCAAACAGCACCAGCAATAATCCCAATTGTGAGCAAGGGAAATCCTAGTCCAATAATACGATAGCTAATATTATCGAGAGTTTCGGCAAGACTCAAGCGCTGTGGAGAAAGAATTGGTGCAGTGGATAAAGATTGTACAGATGACGCTGGGGTGGTAACCAAATCCAAAACTGCTGTATTCCCTGAGTTTTTACTCTGTTGGAGCAGGGTTGTTGCTGAAACATTAGCAGAAGTAACCTGAGCCTGAGGCTCTGTTTGCTCACTATTTCTTGACAAATGGTAATGAGGACTATTTGCCCAGTCATTCTTACTACGATATCCTCCTGTACCCACGGAACTGCCGCTTAGTTCTATGTTTTGCCCACGAGTGACTACTAAAAAAGCGATCGCTAGCACCGCACCTACCATCAACGCTGAGTAACTGAGCATCATCACACTAACATGCATCATCAGCCAATTGGATTTCAGAGCGGGTACTAATGGTTCGGAAACCTGCATTTCCGATGGTAGTTTCAGCGCTGCGAAGGCGGTGATTCCCATTGCTACTGGTGCGGTTGCCACCCCCACTAATCGGCTGCGGCTCATGTTTTCAGCAATTAGGTGAACGGTAGTAATCCCCCAAGTTAGGAAAAATAGGGATTCATAGAGATTACTCAAGGGAAAGTAACCTGCTTCTAGCCAACGGGCACCGAGTAAAGCCGCAATGCACAGATTAGCGATCGCCATGCCTGCTGTTGAAAAAGCCCAGAGGTAGGGAATAGCCCGAAAAGCTGCTCCTACCCAGTAGAGTAACATTGTTACCAACAGGATAAAAAATGAACCATTATCCAATTGGCTTTGGAGGGTAACCAGATCCATACAGTATTTCTCTAAGTAATTCTCGAATAATTTATCTATTACAAGGTTAATCTTATCTTATTTAGCTCAAAGGAAATAGGGAACAGGGAATAGGGAATAGGGAGACCAGGGAGACCAGGGAGAAAAGGGAGGAATTCCCAATTCTCAATTCCCAATTCCCAATTCCCAATTCCCAATTCCCCATTCCCCATTCTCAATTCCCAATGACTTCCTTAATCTGCTCAGCCATAGATTTAGTCGCCAAACGAGCACCTTGAACTTGTACTACACGGGAAGCCAGGTAGTTCCCCCAGCGAGCTGCTTGTTGGTTACTGAGTCCATTGGTGAGCCCAAACAAGACACCACCAGCAAAGGCGTCTCCTGCTCCAACTGTATCAATGGCCTTGACAGGAAATCCAGGAACCTTGGTAATTTGTTGATTTTCTACTACCATACAGCCATCAGCACCATTGGTAATAAACGCCAGATCAACCAGTTTGCTGATTTTATTAGCACTCTCTTCGAGGGACTCCAGTCCACAGAAATGGCGCACTTCATCAGCATTGCAGAAGAGCAGGTCACAGTAATCCGCAACTAGCTTTTGAAAATCATCGGTAAAACGTTCCACTAGGAAGGAATCGGAAACTGTAAAGGCAACTTTTACTCCGTTGCGCTTTGATTGCTCCATAGTTTCGACGCAAGCTTGCCTTGGATCTGGTGCATCCCATAGGTAACCTTCAATATAGCTGTATTTGCAGCGACTCAGCCGTTCCACATCAATATCTGTGGGAGCCAAAGTTGTGGAAACTCCTAGGTGGGTACACATGGTACGCTCAGCATCAGGAGTGGTCAGAACCAGGCAAGTGCCAGTAGGTTCGTTCGACTCAGGAGCCGGATGCACATCAAAGTGAATCCCCGCCTCCAGCAAATCCTGCCGGTAGAATTCACCATTGGTATCTTTGGCAACTTTGCCGGAATAGAAACCATTACCACCACTCTGAGCCAAGGCAATCATCGTATTGGCAGCGGAACCCCCTGAACTTAGTTCCAGGGAGTGATGCTCCAAATTGTGCAACAGTCCACCTTGTTTTTGGGCATCTACTAGGGTCATTGAGCCCCGATTGAGGGCATGTTCTCGGATAAAATCATCTTCCACAAAAGTAAGAATGTCTACCATAGCATTGCCCACACCAAAGACATCGATTGGTCTGGATTGTTGAGTTTGTTCTGTCATCGGTAATTAGGTGTTAGGTATTAGGTGGTAGGTGGTAGGTGTTAGGTGTTAGGTGTTAGGTTTTAATTGCTCCTGACTCCTGAACTCCTGAATTTCTAAACTCCTCAACTGCTGAACTTCTGAACTCCTTTTTAGAGCCGGAATTTCTTATTAACTTTCAGCTGTTTTTGCTGCCCCTACAGCTGGAGCAATGATTTTGACTACTGTTCTGTCAGGATCATCTAGGACAGTAGCACCTTCTGGTAAAACTAGCTCATGAACATGCACAGATCCTCCGATTTCCAGCTTGGAGACATCAACATCAATTGATTCGGGGATTTGAGAGGGAGCACATTGAATCGTCAATTCTGTGAGTTCAGTTTCTAGGATACCTCCTTGCTTTACCCCTACTGCTTCTCCCACAAATTGCAGCGGCACTCCTACCTCAAGACTATCTTGAGAGGCAACTGAGAAAAAACTAAGGTGATAGATATCATTTTTCCAAGCATGAGTCTGTACTTCCCGTAGTAGTGCTTTACCTTCCCAGGGCAGATCAGGCACTTTCAACTGTACCAGGGTGTTATTAATAGTGGCTTGCTTGAGCAGGGTTTCTGCTGCTTTTGCTCCGATAGTCAGGGAAACTGATTCTGTACCAGTGTGACCATAAAGGACAGCTGGAATTATACCAGAGCGACGGAGTGCTCTGGGTTTACTACCTTCTGGTCGCTTTTGACATTCAACTGTAACTTCCATTTCAGTAACTTTTAGTTGTTGGTTGTTGGTTGTTGGTTGTTGGTTGTTGGTTGTTGGTAGGTGAGCTTTCATTATCGTGGGATTTTCGAGCTTTGTATCCAAACCAACTTCCCACACCTCCCACACTCCCCACACTCCCCACACCCCCCATACCTTTTTTCGCTCACCCGTGGTTGGTTAGTCACTCATACAAATGACTAAAGCACAAACATTAGACTGCCGAAATTACGGGAGTTCCATTAGCATCCAATAATGCTCGTTTCGGACCATGAATTGGGTCTTCGACGATAATTGTTTGGTCGCGGCTTGCACCTAAAGATACTAGCGCAATGGGGACTTCCATCAACTCGGCCAAGAATTTAAGATAATCAAGAGCCTGCTGGGGTAAATTTTCTAAAGACCGACAATCAGCAGTTGATTGTTGCCAACCAGGTAGGGTTTTGTAGATAGGCCGACAGTGGGAAAATAGGTGAGCATTGTTAGGAAATTCCTGACAGCGCTGAGTATCAATTTCGTAGGCAACACAAACCTGGATTTCTTCGAGGGTGTCGAGGACATCTAATTTGGTAATTGCCAGACAATCAAGTCCATTGATCCGGACTGCGTAGCGACCAATAACGGCATCGAACCAACCACAGCGACGGCGGCGACCCGTGGTGGTGCCGAATTCAGCACCGCGATCGCAGAGTAACTCTCCTAGTTTACCTTCTATTTCTGTGGGAAAGGGTCCTTCACCAACGCGGGTTGTGTAGGCTTTGGCTACACCAATCACCCGGTCAATCATGGTTGGACCAACTCCTGCTCCTACACAAGCTCCACCAGCAACTGGATTAGAAGATGTAACGTAAGGATAAGTCCCATGGTCTAAATCTAGTAGCGTTCCTTGAGCACCTTCAAATAAAATGTTGCGTCGTTGCTGAACTGCCTTGTAAATTTTTAGGGAGCTATCAATGACGTGAGGTTTTAACCTTTCTGCATACTCTAGATACTGTTTAATTACCTCCTGGGGGTCTAATGGAGGTAAATCGTACAGTTTTTCTAAAATTGTATTTTTATAGTCAATCGTCCAGTTTAGGCGTTTACGTAGGGCTTCTGGGTCGATCAGATCCACTACCCGAATACCAGTTCGCTCTGATTTATCGGCATAAGTCGGCCCAATACCACGACCAGTGGTACCAATTTTGTGGTTTCCCCGGCGCTCTTCCGCTGCTTGGTCGATCAAGCGATGATAGGGCATCGTGATATGGGCAGTTTCGGAAATGAGCAAATTTTTGGTAGAAACACCCAGTTTTTCTAGTTGGTCCATTTCATCGATCAGGACTTGGGGATCAATGACCGTTCCAGAACCAATAATGCACTGAGTATTGGGGTATAAAATTCCAGAGGGAATCAAATGCAGTTTAAAGGTTTGACCCTGAACAACCACGGTATGCCCAGCATTGACTCCTCCTTGGTAACGGACAACAACATCTGCTGACCGACTGAGTAAGTCAGTGATTTTACCTTTTCCTTCATCACCCCACTGGGCTCCGATTACAACAACATTAGCCAAGGGTTTCTTAAAAGCGTTAGAGTTTACACAAACCTTAATTATCGGCAGTTATGGTAACTGCTGTCAACTTAGTTCTTGGTTTAGGAGTTCAGGAGTTCAGGTTTTATGACTTTATATGCCGAGTTACACCGCCATCTTGGCGGTTCTGTTGTACCTCGCATTCTTTGGCGGTACTTTCAACGCCAGGATGTGGATTTGGCTCATCGTTTTCCTGAATATCCAGAATTTGAAGAGTTTTACACGCGATCGCGCAATACTCTTGATGAGTATTTGGAATTACACACTTTGGTAGAAAGTGTCCAAACAGCCCAGACTCTACCATATTTCATCTATCGGCTTATTCGTGGTGCTTACATTTTTGAGAATTTGGCTTATTTGGAGTTGCGCTACACTCCTTATTTACGGACATCTGAGGAGTTGAGTCAGTCCCAGAGGATTGACCAGATGGGACAAATTGTGGAAATTGTCGGTAAGGCTAGTCAGGTGAAGGAGTATCCCATTGTCACCACTCAAATTCTGTGTATGCATTCGAGATTACCTTATGAGGTGAATAAGGCGATTGTTGACCTAGCTGTGGGGCAGAAGGAGTATATTTGTGCTGTAGATTTGGCAGGGGGGGATATCCCGTTGGCTGAACGTTTGGACGAATTTGCCCTCTTGTACCAGTATGCGCGATCGCTTGGTCTCAATACTACAGGTCATCTCTACGAAACCACTGATGGCTGTTATCCTGAATTGCTGCCTTATCTGATGCGCATTGGTCATGGGATTCAAATTCCCTTAAAATATCCAGAATTGTTAAAGGAGGTGGCACAACAAGGGCAGTGTTTGGAAGTTTGCCCGACTACTTACTTGAAAACTGGCACACTAGATGATAACAAAGAACTGAAGCTAGTGTTTGACCGCTGTTTTGAGGCAGGGGTAGACATTGCTATTTGTACAGATAATGCAGGTTTACACAATGTCCGTCTGCCATTTGAGTATGAGAATTTATTGACTCAAAATGTGATTAATTTTGAGCAGTTAGAAGCTTGCCAAGATGCAGCCTTCCGTCATGCCTTTGCTTGGCCTCATACTCAGCGTCCAGCTTCCCTGTTAACAGGTCTGTTGCAGGAGTAGTCACCAGACGCTTTAGTCGGGAGTGTGGGGAGTGTGGGGAGATGAGGAGATGGGGAGATGGGGGAGACAAGGAAGACAAGGGAGATATTGACAAACAACAAACAACCAACAACAAACAACCAACAACAAACAAAAATGTTTACAGGAAAAAGACCTAAGAATATCGGCGTGCAATCAGGGAAACTAGCTCCTTGCCCTAAGACACCCAATTGTGTTAATAGCCAAAGTCAAGACCCAAAGTGTCGTATTGAACCTTTGAGCTACAATTCTACAGCGGCAGAGGCAATGGCCAAACTCAAAACTGTGATTGAAAACGAACAGAGAACAACAATCATCACTGAAACCCAGAATTACCTCTATGCTGAGTTTACCAGCGCCCTGATGGGGTTTGTCGATGATGTGGAATTTTTACTTGATGACAACAACAAGGTGATCCATGTTCGCTCTGCCTCCCGTCTGGGAAAATCTGACTTAGGGGTGAACCGTAAACGCATTGAAACCATTAGGGGTAAAATAAATTAAAAGCTATCAGCCTTCAGCTATCAGCCTTCAGCCTTCAGCTTTCAGCTGATGCCATTCTGCCTGAGCTAATGGCAATGGATTGGGTGAGATAACGTTTATTTGACTTAAAAATCTCAAGTCCTTACCGGGCTTGAGTTTCAAGGTGTGTTTTTATGAATTTTCCTGAGCTACTTCACTTCTCTAACAATAAACGAGTTCTGATCGTGGATGATTCTCCCGATAACTTGTTTCTAGTACAAACGATCTTGGTGGAGGAGGGGTATGAAATTAGTTTAGCAACAGATGGTGTTGCTGCCTTGGAGACAATTGAACAGACTCTACCCGACTTAGTATTACTGGATGTGATGATGCCTCACATGGATGGCTTTGAAGTCACCAAGCGCATTCGTGAAAATCCTAAGTTACCTTTTATACCAATTCTGTTGATTACAGCTTACGATAAACCTAGCGCCGTCAAGGGTCTTGATATGGGTGCGGATGATTTTATTCGTAAGCCGGTGGAAGTAGAAGAATTGCTAGCGCGGGTGCGCTCGCTTTTGCGCCTGAAGCAGAGTGTGGATGAGAGGGATCAAATTGCTCGCCAAAGAGAGGATTTCGTTTCACGACTTACCCATGATTTGCGAACACCTTTGGTGGCAGCAGACAGAATGCTTGACTTACTTCTGCAGGGAGCCTTAGGAGAACTCTCGCCAGCTATGGAAGAGGCAATGGTAACCATGGCTCGCAGTAACCGCAACTTACTAGCAATGGTCAATACTTTACTAGAAGTTTATCGCTACGAAGCTGGTCGGAAGACTCTCCACTTTTCGACTGTTGATCTCAAAGAGGTAATTGAGGAAGTCGTTCAAGAACTTTCTCCTTTGACCGAAGAAAAAGGACTATCTTTGAAGTATGAACTTGAAGGCAATATTTTTAGTACTAAAGTGGTAGGCGATCGTCTAGAGCTTCACCGAGTTTTCACTAACTTAATCGGCAATGCTATCAAGTTTACCGATAAAGGTTCAGTACAAGTTCGTTTGAGTAATACTGATAATAACAATCGGCCTGAGGTTCCTTGGGCAACTGTTGAAATACAAGATACTGGACCAGGAATTTCCCCAGAAGATCAAAAAACCCTGTTCAAGCGATTTCGTCAAGGGAGCCACAAGCGTTCTGGTAGTGGTTTAGGACTACATCTATCTAGAACTATTGTGGATGCTCACCAGGGAAGCATTAATGTCGAATCTGAACTGAATCAAGGTACTGTGTTTACTGTTAATTTACCTCTTGAGAAGCAAGGGAGTAGGGAATAGGGAATGGGGAATGGGGAATGGGAAATGGGGAATGGGGAATTGGGAATTGGGAGTTTTAGGTGTTTCGATTGCCTAAAACTAGGGTAAATGCTTCATTCCTTGTTACTTGTTACTTGTTACTTACTCAACAAACCCTAAATAAACTACAAGTAGAGATTTTTGTAAATTCCGGCATCTATCTTTAGGTAGATTTTTATAAAAATTTTAGCTTTTGTATCATATACAACAATTAACTAGCCCGCCCCGCTCTAGTATATCTCAGCTTGCAAATGTGTGTCTCTATCAATAAGCTGAGTTAGAAATAAGGATATATAGATCATGAGCAAACGACTTGGACGACGTAAGTTTCTCCTCTACAGTTCCGCAACTTTGGGAACCAGTCTTTTACTGAAAGCTTGTGGGGGCGCAACAGATACGACAACGGATTCTGGGGAAGAGACCACAGCTACTGGGGGTGGAGGTAGTGGTGACACGATCAAAGTTGGTATTCTCCACTCCCTAAGCGGCACCATGGCGATTAGTGAAAAGAGTGTCGTCGATGCGGAGATGCTGGCAATTGATGAAATCAACGAAGCTGGCGGTGTTCTCGGTAAGCAAATTGAAGTAATTCAGGAAGACGGACAATCTGACTGGCCTACTTTTGCGGAAAAAGCCAAAAAACTTATAGACCAGGATAAAGTGGTGGCAGTATTCGGCTGCTGGACTTCTGCTAGTCGCAAGGCTGTCAGACCAGTATTTGAAGAGAAAAAACATATGCTCTGGTATCCAGTGCAATATGAAGGTCAAGAATGTGATCAAAATATCTTCTATACTGGTGCTGCTCCTAATCAGCAGATTGAACCGGCAGTGGAGTGGTTGCTAGAAGAAAAGGGCAAAGAGTTCTTCCTCGTTGGCTCTGACTACGTATTTCCCCGTACTGCTAACACAATTATTAAGGCACAGTTGGAAGAAAAAGGCGGCAAAACCGTCGGGGAAGACTACCTACCTCTAGGTAATACAGAAGTTACCCCCATCATTACTAAAATCAAAGCTGCGCTGCCAGATGGAGGGGTAATCTTCAACACCTTAAACGGTGACAGTAACGTGGCTTTCTTCAAGCAGATGCAAGGTGCTGGTTTGGGTCCTGACAAATATCCGGTTATGTCAGTGAGTATTGCTGAAGAAGAAGTTCAGGCTATTGGGGTAGAGTATCTTAAGGGTCACTATGCTGCCTGGAACTATTTCCAAACGGTAGACACCCCAGAGAATAAAAAGTTTGTTGAGGCATTCAAGGAAAAGTACGGTGAAGACCGGGTAACTAATGACCCGATGGAAGCTGGTTACATTGGGGTTTACCTGTGGAAGCAGGCAGTGGAAAAAGCGAAAACTGCTGATGATCTAGATGCAGTCCGCGAGGCAGCCTATGGTCAGACTTTGGATGCTCCCGAAGGTAAAGTAACGATGAATGCTAACCATCACCTTTCCAAGGTAGTGCGGATTGGTGAAATCGGGGAAGATGGCCTTTTTGAAATTGTCTCCTCTACTGACAAGGCAGTTGATCCTATACCCTGGAACCAATTTGTCGCGGAAACTAAGGGATATGCCTGTGATTGGTCTGATACAGCAAAGGGTGGTAAATATAAGACTGAAGAAAGCTAATGCACCGGACACACCGGACGCGGGGACGCGGAGACGCGGAGATTAGGACAAACCAATTTCAATGCGTCTTAGCTTAACAAAAGCTAATTTTTCCCAGCCTTAAGTTGTTCAAACAACCAAGAGAAGGAAAGTGCTAGAAGGACTTTTAAGTAGTTTATTTAACGGCATCAGTATTGGTGCAGTCTTATTGATTGCAGCACTAGGTCTAGCGATTGTGTTTGGGTTGATGGGTGTCATCAACTTAGCTCATGGTGAGTTGATGATGTTGGGAGCCTACACAACTTTTGTGGTGCAAAATGGCTTCAAACTGTTGGGTGAACCTTGGTTTGAGCTTTATATCTTCTTTGCCCTAATTGCAGCTTTCCTAGTAGCTGGTGCTGTGGGATTATTACTGGAGAGAGGGGTAATTCGCTATCTCTATGGACGTCCTCTAGAAACTTTGTTGGCAACTTGGGGAGTTAGCCTAATTTTGCAGCAGTTTGTCCGCAGTGTAAATTGGGTCTTAGTGATTGGAATTGCCCTATTTTGTCTATTGTTTTTCACAGCAGTGGCGATTCTCTCTCGACGTCCAGATATTGAGCGCATCCGTAACTGGATAGTGGTAGTTATGTTACCCTTATCCTTAGGGATTGCGATCGCGACTGGGTCATTATTAAGTCAGATATTTAAACTAGCAGTAACCAAACCTTGGTTCGGCGCTCAAAATGTAGATGTGACAGCACCTAGCTGGTTGCGGGGTGGTTTACCCATTGGTGGTTTTCAACTGCCCTACGCCCGTTTGTTTATTATTGGTTTAACTATCCTTTGTGTGGTTGCTATCTATCTGTTCCTACAGCGTTCAACTTGGGGTTTGCGGATTCGTGCAGTTACCCAAAACCGCAGTATGAGTTCCTGTCTAGGAATTCCGACTCAAAAGGTGGATGCTTTAACCTTTGCTCTTGGTTCAGGGTTAGCAGGGGTTGCCGGTTGTGCCATCAGTTTACTGGGTTCGGTAGGTCCGAATACCGGTCAGAACTATGTCGTGGATACCTTTATGGTCGTAGTTGTGGGCGGTGTGGGTAAGTTGGCAGGCACAATTGTCGCAGCATTAGCGATCGGTACAGTGAATTACATTATTGGTTCAGGGATACTTATCTTGCCATTTGAACCAGAGAAGTCGAAGGCGTTATTCGATTTCTTCACCTTCTTTGCTACCACCAGCATGGCCAAGGTAATGGTATTTACTCTAATTATTGCCTTCCTGCAAGTGCGACCCGGGGGGATTTTCCCCCAAAAGGGACGTAGTGTTGATGCCTAAGGTGAAGGGAGACGCGGGGACGCGGGGACGCGGAGATGGGGAGATGGGGGAGACAAGGGAGACAAGGAAGACAAGGAAGACAAACAACAAATAACAAATAACAAATGACAAACAACAAACAACAAACAACAAATAACAAATGACAAATGACAAGAGTAAGCGAAATAAGTTGTTGGTGGAAGGAGGAATTGTCGTTGCGATCGCGCTGATTCTGCTCTTTGTGATGCCAGCTGTTCTTTCTGACTTTCGCCTCAATCTCTTGGGGCGATTTTTGGCTTTAGCGATCGTTGCTCTTGGTATTGATTTAATTTGGGGCTATACTGGACTGTTGAGTCTTGGTCATGGTATCTTCTTTGCTCTAGGAGGTTATGCTCTGGCGATGCATCTGCAATTAGCACCGCTAGAAGCTGGTAGCTTACCGGAATTTATGGGTCTCTATGGAGTAGAAAAGCTTCCCTGGTTTTGGGGGGTATTTGATCCTTTTGGTTTTGCTGTAGTTGCTGTTATTCTCATTCCCAGTTTACTGGGAGCTGTATTAGGTTACTTAGTATTCCGTAATCGTATTAAAGGTGTCTACTTTTCTATCCTCACCCAGGCAGCAACTATTGTCTTTTTCAACTTCTTTAATGGTCAGCAGAAACTCTTCAACGGTACGAATGGTTTGACGAACTATGAAACTATACTAGGGGCAGATGTTAATAGTCCTCAGACTCAGTTTAGTTTCTATGGGCTAACGGTACTACTATTAGGAATCTGTTATGCTCTATGCCGTTGGCTCACTAGTGGTCGTTTTGGACGGTTGCTAATTGCCATTCGTGATGATGAGAGCCGGGTGCGGTTTACTGGTTACAATCCTACTGGTTTTAAGGTTCTGGTATTTGGTATTTCCGCCGGTTTAGCTGGTATTGCTGGAGCCATGTTTACCCTGCAAACAGGGATTATTTCCCCTAAGGCTATGGATATTGCCTTTTCGATTGAAATGGTAATTTGGGTAGCAGTGGGAGGTCGTGCAACTCTGATAGGAGCAGTACTTGGGGCAGTGGTGGTCAATTTTGCTAAGAGTTTGTTGAGTGAGCAGTTTCCGGATATTTGGTTGTTTTTCCAGGGAGCCTTATTTTTAGTGGTGGTAACGGTTTTGCCTGCTGGATTGGTGGGTTTATGGCGCACTTACTTGAGTAAGTGGTGGCAATCTTGGCGGGGGAACCGTAGGCCAGTGGTGACTTATCCTAGTTTAGAGGAAGATCGGGAAGTGCAGCGGGAACGGGAGGAGTTGGGGGAGTGAGGTTTTTGGGAAGAACCACAAAGACACAAAGGACACAAAGGAAGAAGAGAGGATGAGTGGGAAGATTCTGGAGATTGAGAATTTGACGGTGAGTTTTGATGGGTTTAAGGCTCTCAATGCTCTCAATTTCAGCATGGATGCTGGAGAGTTGCGGGTTGTAATTGGTCCTAATGGTGCAGGGAAGACGACGTTTCTGGATGCAATTACTGGTAAGGTACAGCCGACAGAAGGCAAGGTGTTATTTAAAGGGCGGAATTTGCGACGCCTCTCGGAACATCAAGTGGCTCGTTTAGGAATTGGTCGTAAGTTCCAGACACCTCGAGTTTACCTTAAACTTACGGTTCGGGAAAACCTGGAACTTGCCTGTAATCGGTATAAAAATGTCTTTGCTACTTTGATTGGCCGGTCTTCGGCATCTGAGAATCGAACTATAGGAGGTTTGCTGGAGACAATTGGTTTAATCACTAAGGCAGATTTACCAGCCGAATTGCTCTCTCACGGGGAAAAGCAGCGCCTGGAGATTGGTATGTTAGTTGCTCAGTCGCCGGATTTGTTATTGGTAGATGAACCAGTGGCAGGTTTGACAGATGAGGAGACGGAAAATGTGGGAGATTTGCTCCTAGCTTTGGCAGAGAGTCATTCGATTGTGGTGATTGAACATGACATGGAATTTGTCCGGCAGATTGCTCGGAAGGTAACAGTATTGCACGAGGGTTCGGTACTTTGTGAAGGTAGTATGGAACAGGTGCAGAATGATCCTCAGGTGATTGAGGTCTATTTGGGACAAAGACCATCGATTAGTTCTCACCAGCTGAAAATGTTGCGGATTGTTACTGCTATGGCTTGGTCTGATGGTAGTCTAGCGGCAGAAGAAATAGAGGTCATGCTCTCTCGTTTTAGCAAACTATTTGCCAGTGATGTCGAAGAACAGGAAGAACTGCAACAAGAACTGCGAGATTATTTAGCGCAAGATTTAGATATCGATGGCTTGGTTGCTGAGTTGGAAACTCCTGAAGAACGGGAGTTGATTTTGCAACTCAGTTATGAAGTTATTCAAGCTAGTGCTCGTACTCCTAATGAACCTAAGATTAATGAGGAAGAAGCTGCTGCTTATCAAGAGTTAGTGAAGCTTCTAGATTTACCGGAAGATGTGGTGAAGAGAATTGAGAATTGAGAATTGTTGTTTGTTGTTTGTTGTTTGTTGTTTGTCGTTTGTCGTTTGTTATTTGTTATTTGTCATTTGTTAGTTTCTCCCCCAAGCCGTAGGGTGGGCATTGTCAACAATTTCCAACGGAGCATGAAATGATTAGGGAGCATGCTTGGGTGTAATTGTAGGGAGCAAGATGCTCCCACTACTAAAATTCTGTACAATCGATAAGATGCTTGTGCTAAGTAAGGAAAGCGATCACGTCTCCAAAAAAACGGCCAAAGTCTTGTTTTATCTAGCTTTGAGGTCATTTTTTTTCTGTTCATCGACGCATCTCGCCAGATCGCACCAAACCCTATATTTTCCGTTGAGATGCGTCGATGGCTTACAGGGCAAGGATTTGAGGTATGTGTTTTTTCCATTTTTGACGTAGAACATGACCATTATCAACTTCTAGATATCGGCTGGGATGGATTCAAGAGAGTTTATCACTGTTTCATCCATTTGGATATTAAAAATGGTAAAGTTTGGATTCAGCGAAATATGACAGAAGCGGATTTAGCGCAAGACTTAGTAGAAATGGGTATACCAAAAGAAGATATTATCCTCGGTTTACATCCAAGTTATAAACGTCCTTACACAGGCTATGGAGTGACTTAGTGGGACTGCCTACGACATTAGCTTTTTTGGGAAATTGTAGCAAGCTTGGGTGGAATTTTAGCGAGCAAGCTTGGGTGTAATTCTAGGGAGCAAGCTTGGGTGGAATTTTAGGGAACAAGCTTGGGTGTAATTCTAGGGAGCAAGCTTGGGTGGAATTTTAGGGAGCAAGCTTGGGTGTAATTCTAGGGAGCAAGCTTGGGTGGAATTTTAGGGAACAAGCTTGGGTGTAATTCTAGGGAGCAAGCTTGGGTGGAATTTTAGGGAGCAAGTTTGGGTGGAATTTTAGGGAGCAAGTTTGGGTGGAATTTTAGGGAGCAAGATGCTCCCACTACTAAAATTCTGTACAACCGATACAGCGCTTTGCCCTGTAATGAAGTACACTCCTCTAAAAGTCCCCGTGGAAGTAAAAGCGTTCGCAAAGCGTTCTCAAGAAAGGAGTAGCATCCTCTGGCTTCCCCGTGGAAGTAAAAGCGTTCGCAAAGCGTTCTCAAGAAAGGAGTAGCATCCTCTGGCTTCCCCGTTGAAGTAAAAGCGAAGCATCCTCTGGCTTCCCCCTTATTAAGGGGGACGGGAGGGGGATCCAAAGGGGGACGGGAGGGGGATCAAGAATGTACCGCATAGCAGAGCAAACTGCTGTAAGGTGCTCCTGCTGAGTAAGGAAAGCGATCGCGTCTCCAAAAAAACGGCCAAAGTCCTGTGTTATCTTGCTTTGAGATCATTTTTTTGCCGTTCATCGACGCATCTCGCCAAATCGCTGAAACCCTTCTTGATTTAAAAGAAGATCATTGGTTTCCAGACGCCCATCTTCTAAATTAAGGATGCGATCAGCAATATCTAGAATTCGGTTGTCGTGAGTGACCAGCAAAATTGTACACCCTTGGTATCGAGCCAGCCGCTGCATCAACTCAACTACCTCCCGTCCTGATTTACTATCAAGAGCAGCAGTCGGTTCATCAGCTAAGACTAACTGAGGATTACTGACCAAAGCACGAGCGATCGCGACTCGCTGTTTTTGTCCTCCGGAGAGGCTATCGGGGTAATAATTGATGTGATCGCTTAAGCCGACAGCTGATAGTATAGCAGTTGATTTAGCCACCGCTTCTTGTTGAGAAAATTGGGGGTGGAGTTCCACCGACATTTGGACATTTTGGCGAGCCGTGAGAGACTTGAGCAAATTGTGACCCTGGAAGATATAACCAATATGGCGACGCAGTTTCACCATCTGTTTGGTTGTCGTTCCCACCAACTCCTGTCCGAACAGTATCAGACTACCTTCTTGAGGTGATCGCAAGCCACCAATCAAAGTCAACAACGTAGTTTTACCTGAACCAGAAGGTCCCCTCATCAACACAATTTCTCCTGACTGGAGTTCCAAGTTGATATCAAACAAAATTTGTTTACGCAATGCACCTTTACCGAAGTAATAGTTAAGATTTCTAATCGAGACAACTGGCATTTTAGATTTTAGATTTTAGATTTTAGATTTTAGATTTTAGATTTTAGATTTTAGATTTTAGATTTTATAAAGAAACCTGGTTTCTGAATCACTGCTCTAGAAATTACCAAACAACCAATAACAAACAACAAACAACCAATAACAAACAACAAACAACCAACAACAAACAACCATGCTAAAATATATCCGCCGGGTCTGCTGCTTGTAATTTTCGCATAGCGATCGCTCCTGAAAGACAGCACATGATAATGGTTATGATAAATACTGTGATTGCTCTAGTAAGACTCATTGCTACAGGTAGAGCCGTAGCTCCCCTAGTGAGTTTATACATTCCCAAGGCTATAGTAAACCCAGGTAGATAACCAATCACTGCCAAAATAATCGCCTCTTGGAATACTACCATCAAGAGGTAGCTATTTTTATAGCCCATTGCTTTAAGAGTTGCGTACTCTGGTAAATGATCGGCAACATCGGTATAGAGAATTTGATAGACAATTACTGTACCAACAATGAACCCCATAATTGTGCCTAGGGTAAACACAAAGCCAATAGCTGTACTGGTCTGCCAGTATTTTTTTTCCCAATTAATAAATTCCTCTTTTGATAATACCTTAACATCTTTAGGTAATTCCTGTCTCAGCTTTTCTGCGGTTAGGGCGACATCACTACCAGTTTCTAAAGTAATAATTCCAATATCAATTAAGCCTTTATTCCGGTTATCAAATAGGCGCAAAAAATTTAAATCACTAGTAATAATATTCCCATCGGCAGCAAAAGAAGCCCCTAAGCCAAATAAGCCACCAACTCGAATGCGGCGTCCTCCAACTTCAGTTACCACATCTTTTCCTTCATCAAACCAGTCAGCAACTGCTCCAAACTCTTCTCTAGAAGTTTGATCAAACAAAACTACATCAGAGAGTTTAATCTTATCTAAATTCGATTCTACTCCTGGTAAGTTGAATACTTTGTCCGCTGGATTAAAACCCATAACTCGAATAAGACGAGTATTACGAGCTTGAGGATTTTTCCAGAGGGCGAAGTCTAGATACACTTGACTGATTGATTCGACTCCCTCAAAACCTAGGGTTTGGTATAAACGCCGACTGGGAAAACTTTTGAGAGCGATTACCGAACTAGACTGGGGGCTAATGAGGAAAATGTCACCCTGTAAGCTTTTATGCAAAGTAATGTTAGTCTCAAACAAAGCATCCCGAAAACCCAGTTGCATAAACATTAAAATATCGGCAAAGCTAATTCCTGCAAGAGCCACCAACAACCGCATTTTTTCGTGACTAAGTTGTAACCAGGCTAAAGGGATTTTCATGATTTGTTGTTGGTTGTTTGTTATTTGTTGTTGGTTGTTGGTTGTTGGTTGTTGGTTGTTGGTTGTTTGTTATTTGTTGTTTGTTGTTGGTTGTTGGTTGTTGGTTGTTTGTTATTTGTTGTTTGTTGTTTGTTATTTGTTATTTACCCATTCCCAATTCCCAATTCCCAATTCCCAATTCCCAATTCCCAATTCCCAATTCCCAATTCCCAATTCCCAATTCCCCATTCCCAATTCCCAATTCCCAATTCCCAATTCCCCATTCCCCATTCTCAATTCCCAATTCCCAATTCCCAATTCCCCATTCCCCATTCCCCATTCCCCATTCCCCATTCCCCATTCCCCATTCCCTAAACAGAAATCTCCGCAATAACCTGTGAATTGGTTAAACTAGCAACAAGCTCACTATCTTCTG
>JAAHGR010000849.1 GCA_010672425.1 Symploca sp. SIO2E6 | reverse complement strand
TTAGTCAATCTCTACCGAGACGAAATCCTCGAAGCCTCCCAACTACCCATCAACCACTGTGCTTATACCCCCTGCTTTCGTCGAGAAGCTGGCAGTTATGGACGAGATACCAGGGGACTAATTCGACTGCACCAGTTTAATAAAGTTGAGTTGGTGAAAATTGTCCATCCTAGTACTTCAGAAGAAGAGCATGAAAAACTGGTGGGGAATGCCGAAGCAATTTTAGAAGCTTTAAAACTACCCTATCGCACAGTCGAACTATGTACCGGTGATTTAGGCTTCTCCGCTGCCAAAACCTATGATTTAGAAGTGTGGTTACCCTCTTCTGGCAAATACCGCGAGATTTCCAGCTGCTCCAATTGCCTTGATTTTCAGGGAAGGCGTAGCAACATCCGCTTCAAGGAACCAGGCAAAAAAGGAACCCAATTTGTCCATACCCTCAACGGCTCTGGTTTAGCAGTAGGACGCACAATGGCAGCAATTTTAGAAAACTATCAGCAGTCGGATGGTACAGTAAGCATACCAGAAATTCTGCAACCTTATTTAGGAAGAGAGATTCTTTGAGGGAGTGGGGAGTGTGGGGAGTGTGGGGAGTGTGGGAGGTGTGGGGAGTGTGGGGAGATGGGGGAAGAATCTATATCTACTCATTACTCATTACTCAAGGGAGACAAGGAAGACTAAGGAGACAAGGGAGATACGTATACTCACCAATTCCCAATTCCCAATTCCCAATTCCCAATTCCCAATTCCCAATTCCCAATTCCCAATTCCCAATTCCCAATTCCCAATTCCCAATTCCCTCAAGCCCTACAATAAGAGAAGTTGGTTATCCTTAGATTAAAATACCTTTAATTATGTCAATTTTGGCCGCGATCGCAGTTTTAGCAATTTTAATCGTAGTCCATGAGCTGGGTCACTTCCTAGCAGCACGTCTGCAAGGCATCTATGCCAATCGCTTCTCCATTGGTTTTGGTCCAGTTATCTGGAAGTATCAAGGCTCAGAAACGGAATATGCCTTAAGAGCCTTACCCTTAGGGGGATTTGTTGGTTTTCCTGATGACGATCCCGATACCGTGATTCCCGCTGATGATCCGAACTTACTCCGCAATCGACCAATATTAGACCGGGCGATTGTCATCAGTGCTGGTGTAATTGCTAATCTAGTCTTTGCTTACTTGATCCTAGTTATTCAGATCAGCATGGTAGGTGTTCCCGACTTAAGTCAACCCGGCGTCTTGGTACCTCAAGTTGTCCCAGAAAGTAGCGCAGTTGCGTCAAAGGCAGGTATTAAAGCCGGTGATGTGATTTTAGCGGTAGATGGTCAAGATTTGGGAGCAGGGCGCGAGGCAATTGACTCCCTACAGCGAGACATTCAAAAATCATCCCAGGAACCCTTAGAACTAACCATTCAACGCTCTCAAAAAATTCTATCCGTTCAAGTAATACCAGAACTAGGAGAAGACGGCCAAGGTAAAATTGGCATTGGTCTACAAGTCCACAAGCGTTCCCCTAATTTTGGGGAAGCCTTGGGCAATGGTGCTCAAGAATATCAGCGGATCGTTGTTTTGACAGCCAAAGGCTTTTGGCAACTGATCAGTAATTTCGGAGAAACCGCCGGTCAAGTTGCTGGTCCTGTTAAAATTGTCGATATTGGAGCCCAGATTGCTAGTTCGGATCCTCTGAGTCTGTTCCAATTTGCAGCCCTGATTAGTATTAACCTAGCGATTATTAATATTTTACCTCTACCAGCACTAGATGGTGGTCAGCTAGCATTTTTAGTCATTGAGGGAGTGCGAGGTAAGCCATTGCCAACCGAAGTACAACAGAATGTGATGCAAACTGGACTAGTATTGCTCTTAGGTTTAGGTATTTTTCTAATTGTTCGAGATACAGCCAACCTAGCTTGGGTACAGAATCTTTGGCAGTGATGTGGTAGCCAGGTGTTAGGTGTTAGGTGTTAGGTATTAGGTGGATAGGGAGATAAGATAGCTGAAACCTTTGCCACGCAAAAATGCTGTATCCAAATAATGTTGCACAGGTACTTATTCCCAATTCCCAATTCCCGATTCCCAATTCCCAATTCCCAATTCCCAATTCCCAATGAGTATCACCCGTAAATGGTCTGCTAAGCAACAGCGAACTCTAGAAATTCTAATTCGCCTCAAGCAACTTTATCCAGAAGCAACCTGTACTTTGAACTACCAAACGCCAGTACAGCTGTTGGTAGCAACCATCCTCTCTGCTCAATGTACCGATGAAAGGGTAAATCAAGTAACCCCAAAATTGTTTGAGCAATTTCCGGATGCAGTAGCTTTAGCTAATGCTGAAGTAGAAGTGTTGGAAGAGTTAGTGCGTCCCACTGGCTTCTATCGCAACAAGGCGAAAAATATTCAAGGAGCCTGCCGGATGATTGTGGAGAAGTTTGACAATAGAGTGCCACAACGCATGGAAGAATTACTGGAGTTGCCAGGAGTTGCTCGTAAAACAGCTAATGTAGTTTTAGCTCATGCCTATGGTATCAATCAAGGGGTTACGGTAGATACTCACGTCAAACGTTTAACTAAGCGCCTGGATTTAACAGAACACAAAGATCCGATTCGTATTGAGCGAGATTTAATGCGACTGTTACCTCAAGCAGATTGGGAGAATTGGTCAATTCGCCTCATCTATCATGGTCGAGCAATCTGTAAGGCACGAAAACCAGAGTGTGATGCTTGCATTTTAGCAGATTTGTGTCCTAGTGCTCAATTGGGATTTGGTTGACTTTTAAGAAACAAGGCTCCGAGGCAAGAGGGAAGAGGATTTGGCTTGTTTCTGATCTTCGTTAGGCAATCGCTAAACAAGAAACCGGGTTTCTGGAACAATTTTGGCCAGGAAACCGAGCTTTCGGTAAGAAACCCGGTTTCTGAGTCCCAGGCGTGATCGCTTAAACCAAAATATAAGAAACCGGGTTTCTGGAACAATTTTGGCTAGGAAACCGAGCTTTCGGTAAGAAACCCGGTTTCTGAGTCCCAGGCGCGATCGCTTAAACCAAAATATAAGAAACCGGGTTTCTGGAACAATTTTGGCTAGGAAACCGAGCTTTCGGTAAGAAACCCGGTTTCTGAGTCCCAGGCGCGATCGCTTAAACCAAAATATA
>JAAHGR010000848.1 GCA_010672425.1 Symploca sp. SIO2E6 | reverse complement strand
AATTCATTAAGCGCCATTTCCTTTTTCAGATTGTCTACTTTTTCAGCAATTCTTGCTTGGCGTTGCGGTGAAAAATCTTTGGTAAGCTCGGAAAATTTGCGGTGTCCACTCATAACAAGCCTTCCTTCCAAACCATTTTAGTATATTACGTCTTTGTAATAATCTTGGCTGCCAGCGCAAGCCGGGACAAAATTCTGACCACGAATAGCTCAATTGTCCATCGGCTGAAACCATTGCTATATAAGATGTCCCCCCTTAAGTTAGTAGTCCATACCAGATTATGGTAGTATGCTCCATCAATCAGGCTTAAAATTGAAACTAATGAGGCACTTCTTTTAATTCTCTATTCTCCATTCTCCATTCTACATTCCAATGACTCTCTCTCCTATTAAAATACCAGTTGTTTATCCAGAACCCGACGGCTCACCTATGGCAGAAAGTGATTCTAACCGCGATTATCTAGTTTATGGGGTCGAATCCCTCAAAATCCATTTTCAAGAGGAGGAAGATGTTTACGTTTCCGGTAACCTTTGGCTATGTTATGAGCAAGGAGTCTCCAATGCAGTAGTCTCCCCCGATGTGTTTGTCATCTTCGGAGTAGACAACCGTCCCCGCAAAAGTTACAAAGTATGGCTTGAGCAGGGAAAAACACCCGATTGGGTTCTAGAAGTAACTTCGAGCAGCACCCGCAGTAAGGACGAACAAGAAAAACCAGTGACTTATGCGAGAATGGGAGTGTCGGAGTATTTTCAGTACGACCCCAGTGGAGATTATCTCAAACCAGCGCTTAAAGGACAGCGTTTAACCAAAAATGGCTACTCTACGATAACTCCCAAATACCTGGAAAACGGAACTATAGTGGTTCCCTCCTTGGTGTTAGGATTAGAACTGTGGTTATTTCCCAACGGTGAGTTGCGGTTTTTCAATCCTCAACGGGGAGAATTTTTAAGAACTTATCGTGAAGAACGAGAACGGGGAGATCACGAACAACAGCGAGCTGAGCAGGAACGACAGCGAGCTGAGCAACAACAACAACGAGCTGATATCCTTGCCGCAAAGTTGAAGGAACTCGGAATCGATCCATCGGATTTGGTATAATTTCTTTAGAGTAGCTTACTACAACTCGCGATTGCTTTGGGCACCAGCGAAGCTGATCGCAAGCATTTTCGCAGTTAAGTGCGGCAGATCCCCGACTTCTTCTTCCGGTTTATCCAGTTAATCACTTCTTCAATTAAGAAGTCGGGGATCTCGGTTGCTGCGTTCATGACCACCACAGCACGTTACCACAGCTCTCAATTCTCAATTCTCAATTTTCAATTCTCAATTTTCAATTCTACATTCTACATTCCAATGACTCTCTCTCCTATTAAAATACCAGTTATTTATCCAGAACCCGACGGCTCACCTATGGCAGAAAGCGATTCTAACCGCGATTATCTAGTTTATGGGGTCGAATCCCTCAAAATCCATTTTCAAGATTCCGAAGATGTCTACGTTTCCGGCAATCTTTGGCTATGTTATGAGCAAGGAGTCTCCAATGCAGTAGTCTCCCCCGATGTGTTTGTCATCTTTGGAGTAGACAACCGTCCCCGCAAAAGTTACAAAGTCTGGGAAGAACAGGGAAAAACACCCGATTGGGTTCTAGAAGTAACTTCGAGCAGCACCCGCAGTAAGGACGAACAAGAGAAACCAGTGACTTATGCAAGAATGGGAGTGTCGGAGTATTTTCAGTACGACCCCAGTGGAGATTATCTCAAACCAGCGCTCAAAGGACGGCGTTTAACCAAAAATGGCTACTCTACGATAACTCCCAAATACCTGGAAAACGGAACTATAGTGGTTCCCTCCTTGGTGTTAGGATTAGAACTGTGGTTATTTCCCAATGGTGAGTTGCGGTTTTTCAATCCTCAACGGGGAGAATTTTTAAGAACTTATCGTGAAGAACGAGAACGGGGAGATTACGAACAACAGCGAGCTGAACAGGAACGACAGCGAGCCGAACAGGAACGACAAGAAAAAGAACTATTACAACAAAGAGCCGAACAAGAACAACAGAAAGCTGAACAAGAACGACAGAAAGCTGAACAAGAACAACAGAAAGCTGAACAAGAACGACAGAAAGCTGAACAAGAACGACAGAAAGCTGAACAAGAACGAAAACGAGCTGATATCCTAGCCGCAAAGTTGAAGGAACTCGGAATTGAGCCATCGGATTTAGTTTAGGGTCTGCTGAATGAGTGTATAAACTATACAAGAGAAGGCTTTCAATAGCAGCTTATCATAGCGATCGCAAGTGTCTTAACAGCTAAGGTGCGGTAGATCCCCGACTTCTTCTTCCGGTTCATCCAATTAATCATATCAACTCCGGTTGCATCGGAATGATTAAACATATGGCTTTTTGGTTAGGAAACGTAGATACTGGTGGGCGCAAGCTTTGCGCCCCTACCAGAATGAATATTATTCCAATGTAGCCGGAATTGATATCACTTCTTCGACCGAGAAGTCGGGGATCTCATACCAAATCCGGTTTAGATACCCCCGTTTTGAAGAAACCGCGAAACTTGCTCTGAGACGTTGCATGCAACGTCTCTACAGGGTGGGATATAAAGGGTTTGTGTATACCGGATTTGGTATCAGTTGTTGCGCTAGCTTACTACAACTCGCGATTGCTTTGGGCACCAGCTTGCGCTGATCGCGATAATTTGGTAGTTGAAAAACAGGTACGGAAGTCTGGGAGAACAAGGTTATCTCCTACCTATTCAACTAGCCGTCGCGATCGCACTCTCATATCCCCAACAATCAATGCAAAACTGGGGCTGTTTACGGGCTGGAAGCCCGTTCCACGGGTTGCTGTTGGATATAATCACAAACCCGTTATCTATAGGCGCACATCTTCTCCCATTTTACAATGATAGCAAAAAATCCCGGCATCGCAATATTGAGTCAATCAAGCGAGCACCTACGGTGATGCTGGAGGCAACTGCCCCCCAATCTTTCAAATATCGTTATCAACCTTGCTGCTTCTTACGGCTGTGGACGCAGTTCAATTTTGACCTCAACACCAGAAAAATGGGCTGTAAGGTCTAATTTTCCACCCATTGCTTCTATCACTTCCCGCAAATGGCTAACGTACATATCATCACGAT
>JAAHGR010000847.1 GCA_010672425.1 Symploca sp. SIO2E6 | reverse complement strand
CACACATGCTAGATATCATGTTTTAAGTAGATTTCCTCTCCAAAAATATTGTAAAAATCACTGTAGATGAGCCAGGGTTACCACAGCAAAGGGATTTTGACTTTGCTCCAATTGTTCGAGTTGCCCTTTGTAGTCTAGCAGTTTGGCGATAGGAAACTTAAATTTCAGTTTACAACCCCAGAGCTTGTAAGTGTGAGTGGTGGGTCGCCAGTTGGGATGTTCATCAGTTAATACTGCGAGGCTGACTATGGGATGGTTGTATCGATCGCTGAGTCGATAATGATAAACATACATTCTGTTGGGAAAAACCGATTCCCTGCTTCCTTGTACTTCAACATGAAGTAACACCCAGGTTTGTTGACCATTGCGCCGCCACACTTTGACCAGTTTATCGACAAACCGGCGTCCAATTTCTGCATCCCGAACCACTTGCTGTAGTTCTTTGTCGAGAAATTCCCATTGGCGCTGCCAATCAATTTTCTTGTGCATTTTGGGAAAGAAGAAGGCCATGAATTCGGGAAAGTAAGATTCTAGAGCTTCTTTCCAGGGACTATCATATTCGGAAGTAGGTGTTGTTGTCATATCTGAGGTCAAATCTGGTCAGAGTAAGGTCTAATTGTACAGACAACAGCAGCTAATTCTTCAGATATAGTGGTTTCACCTGGGTAGTTAGAAAATTTCATCGGCGAGTAAATCTACCACCCAACACCTACATCAAGTTGGGTTTATTCTAAAGAGGTATCTTGAGAGAGTGCCAAAATGCGTTTGCAAAATCGCTATGAAATCAAACAAAGTTTGGGCAAAGGAGCCTTTGGGGAGACTTTCTTAGCTTGGGATCATCGGGATGAAAGCTACACAACCGGCAGGAATTGCGTCGTCAAAAAGCTAAGCTATCAAGTGGATAGGGACACTCTGGAAATTGCTATTCGCCTCTTCAAAGAAGAAGCCAAGGCTCTGAAACTGCTGGGTAGCCACCCACAAATTCCAGAACTCTACGACAGTTTTACCCAGAATCAAGAATTTTATCTCGTGCAGGAGTGTATTGAGGGTAAAGACTTGCGCCAGGAACTAACGGATAATTCTAATCCTGATTCTCCCCAACCTCGACGCTTGAGGGCAACCCAAACATTGCGCTTGTTGCAAGAGATTTTAGAAGTGCTGGCATTTGTTCACCACCGCAAGATAATTCACCGAGATTTGAAGCCAGAGAATATTATGCGACGCAGAGTCGATGGCAAGTTAGTATTGATTGATTTTGGCTCAGTTAAGAAATTTACTTCTGTGGTAGAGAGGCAAGGAATAGGTACAGTTATGGCAGGTACCCCAGGCTATATGCCTGATGAACAGGCTGCGGGTCAGCCTAGGTTTGCGAGTGATGTGTACGCAGTAGGTATGATTGGGTTGGAATGTTTAACAGGGTCGAATCCTCTGAGTTTCAGCAAAAGTTATTCCACGGGGCAAATTGAATGGCCTGCAGAACAATTGGGTCTGAGTAAAGATTTTGTGGCAGTGCTCGATAAGATGATTGCTCCTTATTTCCCCCATCGTTATCCCAGTGCTGTTGAAGCTTTGAATGCGTTGAATCGGTTATCAGTCAGAGGAGGGAAACAAAATCTTAGTCCATTGGGGGGAGGAACTCCAATAGGTGATTTTGAGTTTGAGGAGACTTGGGTCGCACCGCCACCACTACCTCCAAAACCGACAGTTTGGGAGCATATATTTGATTGGGCAAAGAACCAAGCAATCCGATTATATTATTATCTGGTACGATTGTTACAAAAATATCGTAGTTACTCTTTCAATCAAAGACCTAGAACTTTTAAATCAAACATCAGAGTTATAGGGCCGCGACCATCAGGGAAACGTGTTTTTTTAGCAACTCTTGCTTTCTACATTGAAAATCTGAGTAAGATACCAGTAAAAAATTTTGGAGGTCGCCTCCTTAGTGGAGATAGCAGGAAACTATTAAAAGAGGCAAATTACATACTTGCAGAAGGATTACTTTTAGAACCAACAAGGGTTAGTGACGTTGACGATTTACCAATATTTTGTGTAGGGCTCCGATATTTGCGAACAAGTATAGATCTAATTTTAAGGATGTATCCTGGAGAAATTTTTGATGAGCCTTTCTTCCAATCATCACAATCATCGCTATGGAACGAATACTTAGAGGATTTATTGCAATCAGACTCTATCACCGTAATAATTCATCCCCTGTCCAAATTCAATAATAATGACGACTCCTGCTCAGTTTTTTTTGAAAGCTTTTACAGCGCTTTGCGATGTTATGAGGTACAGTAAGAAAAATCCCCCTAAATCCCCCTTAGAAAGGGGGACTTTTACTGCCCCCCTTTCTAAGGGGGGTTGGGGGGATAAAGGTGTACCACATAACAGCGAAAACTGCTGTATATCTACTTGGATGAAATTATGGCAGATCGCCATAATAATAGCCTTAGTTACAGAGTTTGTGATCAACTAACCAACTCGGAATTTAGGATAGCTATCATGTTCTGCGCTTTTGAACAACCAGAACTTTATCAATATAAGGATAATATAGAAACCTTCGTTAATCAACACTTGCCGCTAACAAAAGCCATACTCTCGAAATGGCAAAAACGTTGGCATTGTTCAGTTGAATATTTTGGATATTCAGCATTTGGCTTTATTGGTGATAGTCTGCAACCCAATACAGTTCAAGAGTCTGCAATTAAGCATGGAAGTATTTGGAAGCCTTTTGGTTTAATTGAGCCTTTGTATTGGTTGGCAACAGGTAGGCGCGATCATCTCTTGAAAGATATTTAAATATATCCTGAGCTCTACAGATCCAGATCCCCGACTTCTTCTTCCGGTTTGTCCAATTAATTACGGGTTTAACGAAGAAGTCGGGGATCTGCCACAACTGAGAATTAGGACAAATTACAACAAACTCTAATTATTGCCACCACCCTGTACCAAAGCGATCGCTTGCTCGAATGCAGTAAGGGATTCAATAGTGATCGCTTTCCTGTGTAATGTTTTGAGCATAGCTGAGTCTTGGATTGTGTATTTCCTGGGAAGTTGTATCCGACACCTCCCCAAACCGAACCTCCAGGACTTCAATAATATCTATCTGTCCTTGCTGAATATTACCTTGTTGGAGTCCTTGTTG
>JAAHGR010000846.1 GCA_010672425.1 Symploca sp. SIO2E6 | reverse complement strand
ACATGATGGCATGGAAGCGATCGTTGTTACCCCAATTTGCCCTTTAAGTATTTCCAGCCGTCCCATTGTCCTACCCTCTGGTTCCGTTGTCAGCATCTGGCCTTTAGTGGACCATGAACTTAACACTAAACTCTGGATGGATGGTGTCCTAGGTACTTCAATTTGGCCGGGACAGCGGGTAGACATACGCAATGCCAATTGTCAAGCAAAATTCATTATTTTGCGGGAGCACTATTCCTATTACCAAACCTTACAGGAAAAACTCCAATGGGCAGGTACGAGAATTCGTTACACGAACAAGCATCGTAGTTAAATGTTATTTGTTGTTTGTCCTTGGTTGTTTGTCCTTGCCAATTCAGAAACCGGGTTTCTAGGATTATGAACCACAAAGGCACAAAGAGCACAAAGGAAGAAAGCTATTGCAGGGGTGTTGGCGAAGCCTTCTCGAAGAATTGTCCTGATAAGCAGTTGCTAGGATGGTAAAAGAAATAGCAATTGACAGGTAAAGGGGAAGGGGCAAGGGGGATACCAAATGAACTTTGACAATGTGAGAGCAATTCGCAAACTGGTTGAAAAGGCATTGGGAGACGATGAGCTGCTTGACTTATGCCAGGATGACTTTCCCTCAGTTCATGGCCAATTTATAGCGCTACGCGCTAGGCAACAGCTCATCTGGCAACAGGCAACAGTAAGTCATAACTGGGTGATAGGGTAAAAGATGTGTCCTAACCTAAACTTGTAGCGCTATAACAAGCATCGTGATTAGGGACTTCCAAGATAGTAATTTACCATTATTGATCCTAATTTCCCAGCGTTTAAGAACACCGACTTCTTAAAGGATAGGGAACTGCATTCATCAATATCTTCGACAATTGGACTGAGAAAAAATCTCTATCTACTCATCACTCATTACTCATTCTTACTTTCCTACAGTACTCCAAACACCTGCTTCACCAAGAGTCGTTGTTGTCTGGGGTAACATCCCAACAGACAGGATGGGAATCAATCCCATTGCAAATGAACCAATCACAATCAACAGGAGCATCTTGACTGGAGGAGGCTGAAACCGAACTAAAACTAGCCTGTTGGCAGCATAATCCTCAGCTCGATGGTAACGAGATGGTCTTTGATATCTAAAATCTTCGGTATTCATCACAGAAAAATAAAAATTGATTTATAGGTGGGCTCCACACACCATAATTTTACAAAAATATCGGCAAAATGTAGCGATTTTTACCGGTTAATTTAATAAAAAGTAGCAAAATTTACAGACTTAACAGGATTGTATGTGATTAAAACCGTGAATGGTGGGGGGGGAAAGAACCCTCCCACACTTTCCACACCCTAACTAGAAGCACTAGTATAAAAACGCATGGCAAACCGCCAAAAAAGATTAGAAGCAATTAGTAGTCCTGTAGCAAGGATGCCGCCACCAACTACCCAAATAACCTGAGTACGTCCTAGCATGGCTTCCGCTGGTACAGTGGTCAGGAATGCCACGGGCACGATGAAGGTGAAAAAGAATCTGTACCCAGTGGGATAAGCTACCATGGGGAAGCGACCGGCTTCGAGCAAATTGCGGAGTACTTCAGTAACGTTGTAAATTTTGACAAACCAAATACTGGTGGCTCCCAGGATAAACCAGATGCTGTAGAGGCTCACTAGACCAAAAAAAAGTGGTACTAAACTGAGGAGGTAGTTACTAAAAGTTAAATCCAGGCGTCTTCCCGCATAACCAATTAATACTGTGGCAAAGATTAAGTCTGGCAACCCCCAAGGAGAAAGGGTGCGGAATGAGAGCCAAAACTGACTGCTGATGGGCTTGAGCAGCACAAAGTCCAGTGTTCCTTCCTGAACATGATCAACAATACGGTTGAGGTTGGGAACCAAAAAAGTGGCAGCAAAACCCTGAAGTAGAGTAAATATACCCAGTAGTACTAGAGCCTCCTCCCAGTCCCAGCCTGCAAATGTGTAGCCAGTGCGGTAAAATAGAAATAGCCCGAATAGGTTACCTGTGAGGCTCCCCAAACTGCTCAAAGCCGCGATCGCAAAATTGAGCCGATATTCTAGTTCCGCAGCAAGCGCTGTACTCCAAAACAGCATTAGCACATTGAGGTACTTTTTCATCTCTACATTAAGAAATAAAATTTTTCCAATATCTCCTTCTGTTTCTACTACAATTTGTCCATCACTTTTAAGCAAGGTACGTAATGAGTTCTTGGCGCGATCGCTTCAATCAATTCAGTGGGAAAACTCGCTATGTGGTCTGTCGTTTGTTTGTCCATCTAGCTGGTTCAGAGGTAGTACCCTTACTAGGAGTCCTCAATCAAGCTGGCAGAGAGGCAATTGAAGCAGATGGGGACCTTGGGGTTTTAGGAGAAGGACTGGTGAATGTTAGCCAGAACCTCTTACAATTAAACACCTATTGGCAATCAGCAGCTAATGAGGGGGATGTGTTCTGGCAAGAAGGGGAAGCAGGAGACTATGTTACAGAATTGTTTACCGATTCTGCTCAACGCTACCTCAGTGAGACGGATTTCAGCAATTCCTTTCCTGGGGAAGACGAACCTTTATCTTTTCCAATAAGTCGTAACTTGATTGTTATGATGACAGTCGCCTACGAGGGGGAGGTTCCTGAGTTAGAAACTGACCTCGCTAGCTTGGACGCTTTGGAGAGTGGCTTGAAAGCCTTAATCAATCTCCACTATCAAGAGAGGTTACGAGCAATTCAGATTCACTTTTCCCCAGCGCAGTTTGGTGAGGAACTAGACGATGAGCAAATATTGCTCAATTTCCCGGAATTGATTCCCCTCTAATGGGGGAGGTGGGGGAGATGGTAGGCTGTGTCACGCCACTACTGGCGTGACACAGCCTATTATGGTGGTGAGAGAAACCGGTTGGGGAATGTAGAATGTAGAATTTAAGAATGTTTTGCGTTCGCGTAGCGTGCGCGTAAGCGCAAACATCTTGCTCGCTTTTCACTTAAGCGCGAGCGAGACGCTCGCACTACCAAAATCATTCCCTCATTTTAAGTGTGTCACGCCAGTAGGTTGGGTGTAACGTTCGCGTAGCGTCGGTCGAAGGAGAAGTGAAACCCAACGCAACACACAAGAAGTGTTGGGTTACGCTAGCCGCTTCACCCAACCTAC
>JAAHGR010000845.1 GCA_010672425.1 Symploca sp. SIO2E6 | reverse complement strand
TCTAGAGGATTAATGATACCAAATCCGGGTTGGTCACCCCCGTTATCTTGGGAATAAGGCAGAAGGCAGATGGCAGATGGCAGAAGGAAAAGAAGGTTTAAGCGAAACCGGGGGTTTGAAAGGCGGATTTGGTATGACCTCGGAAATCGTGGACATGGCATAGGAACGATACCTGACTTTTACCGTACATATAGCACCAGAACACCCATTCTCATTGATCAATTCCTGGAGTATATCGTTGAGGTAGATGTGGATGCGATCGCGGCTAAACTAAGACCTGCGCCCTAAACTAAGACTAAGACTCGCTACCACATACCCCCACGCAGTTTATGAAAACTTTAACTTATACTTCAAGCGAAATTACGATTCCTTTAACAGGATGGCAACTTGCTAGCTGGCAAGATTATGAAAGTTGTCGGGATACCCAGACCCAGGAACGAGTTAAATTATACTATTACCAAAATCGTCTTTTAGTAGAAATGGGTTCAGAAGGAATCAATCATTCCAGCATTGGCGATTTATTCGCCATGTTATTTTTTATCTGGTTTAGCCAAAAAGTGCCCCAAACATCGAACTCTTTCGGTGGTTGCTTGTTGGAAAAGCCTCGGTACAATTCAGCTGCACCGGATATTATGTTATATCTTGGGGAAGATTATCCCACCTGGCAACCGGGAGAAAGACGTTATATCGATTTAAGTCGATGGCGAGTTCCCAATCTTGTTGGCGAGATTTCTGATACAACCCTATCAAGCGATTTAGATGAAAAAAAGCATCTTTATGCATCTTTAGGAATTCCTGAGTATTGGGTTATTGATGTTATTGGCTGGCGGATTTTTGCTTTCCAATTACAAAAGAATAACCAATATCAAGAATGCCAGATATCTCAAAGTTTACTAGGTTTACCCATAGCACTTCTAGAACAAACTCTCTCACGATTACAGACAGAAAGTAACATCAGTACTGCCAATTGGTTTGCGCAACAAATCAAAGATTAAGCTGATGTTGATTAACCACAGCACCAATAACTGCGATCGCAGGTGCTTCAAACCCGGTTACCTCTACTTGTTCAACAATGGTTCCTAGAGTACCAATTAATTGTTCCTGTTCTGGTCGTGTCCCCCAGCGAATCAAGGCTACCGGTGTTTGAGGGTCTCTTCCCACTGTAGTCAATTGGTCAACAATATTGGGCAGATTGTGAACTCCCATGTAGATTACAATCGTTTCTGAGCCATGAGCGATCGCTTCCCAATTGACTGCGGGTCGATATTTACCTACCACCTCATGACCTGTAACAAAGGTGACAGAGGAACTGTATTCTCGATGAGTGAGGGGAATTCCGGCATAAGCTGGGGCCGCAATACCAGAGGTGACCCCGGGAACTACTTCCACAGGTACTCCAGCCTTAACTAAATCTTCCATTTCCTCGCCACCGCGACCAAATACAAAGGGATCGCCTCCCTTCAGTCGCACTACTACTGCATGGGTATAAGCTTGTTGAATTAGCAGCTGAGTTGTCTCTTCTTGCAAGAGAGAGTGACGACCCCGACGTTTCCCCGCGTGGATTTTTTCCGCATGGGGGTTAATCATGGCCAGAATTTGGGGACTAACTAAAGCATCGTAAATTACCACATCAGCACACTCTAGCAAGACCTTACCCTTGAGAGTGAGCAAGCCGGGATCTCCAGGCCCAGCACCAACCAAATACACTTTACCCAAACATTTCAACTGATTCATCTAAGGCTAACTTTGCTGTCTAACTGGATCACAATGAACATTATGTTGATTAATTTCAGAATATTTAGCTTACCAGATAAATTTAGTATATTTGAATACAAACAAGTCTAATAATAACTTTTGATAGAGTCTACTTTCATCCGATGATGGTAAAATTGCCATGCGGTAAGTGTTCTTTTTACTTTTCCGCCGATAATGTTGCCCAGAAAATCTAACCTACGGCAAAATAAGAAACAGGTCAATAAGATGGCGTAGCTATGTCTAAGCGCAAGAAGCACAATCTGCAATGGATCAAGGAAACCCTCGATCTCAAAGAAGACCACAACTGGAAATCCCAGCCAGGGACTAAGATTTTTGTGGCAGGACGAGGAGCATTACGCTTCGATGTTCCAAGTGATTGGCATTTTGAACCGGATACGAACTCTTTTCGTTTTCTAGACAACAAGCCACCGAACGATGATTGTCGTTTAGAAGCTTCCTTTAATTTACTTCCCCCCGGCAACTGGAGTGAATTTCCCCTGGTCTCCTTACTCAAGCGGACAGTTAAAGAAGATAAACGGAATATCATTGATCAAGGGGAAGTTATTCAACTCAAGCGCCAAACAGCACGTATCGTCTGGACTCAAATCAAGTTTATTGACTCTCAAGAAAATCGCGAAGCCTATTCCCGTACTTGTATTGGGCTAGGTTCTGGGGTTCAGTGCCTGATTACTTTTGACTATTGGGTGGATGATGCAGAAAGATTGACTCCTGTATGGGACACGGTTATGAATTCCTTGGTTCTCGGCTTGTATATCCGTGATCCTCGGACAGGATTGGCATTTCCGGATTAGATGGGGAGACCTTAAAAATAGACACGGGGACGCGGGGACGCGGAGAAAGGAATTTTCATGCGTGGTGGTGAAATTTTTTCATGGGGACTGCCTCGGAGCCTCCTGGCTCAAGGGTACATTGGATTATTATTTCCCAGATTTGCTGGTGATTGAGGCTAAGCGAGATAATCTCGATCATGGTTTTACTCAACTCGCTGTTGAACTCATTGCCTTAGATCAATGGATCAATTCAGAGAGTCCCATTCTCTATGGTGCCGTCACTACTTATGGGTATTCTCATTGAGTTACTCTCTATTAATTGAACCACAAAGACACAAAGGACACAAAGGAAGAAAACTTGCTCGCGAGCAGTCAGACGCGAGGGAGACGCTCGCACTACATAAATGGGAATTGAGATAACTGATGTGATAGGCGATCGCTTGTTTGGGGAAATTGGTTACTGGTTGTAATTTTGCTGGTTTTTGGTTATTATCAGAATAATGGAATAGGTGTGGGCCTATAAGCTATAGACCAGGAAGCTGACCTCGGAAAAAGTCTGACAGCTAATCGAGAGTTAATTCACTATTGATGGAAACAATCCTA
>JAAHGR010000844.1 GCA_010672425.1 Symploca sp. SIO2E6 | reverse complement strand
AGGGGGATTTAGGGGGATTTTTCTTACTGTACCTCATAACATCGCAAAGCGCTGTATTACTTATTCAGCATTTAGATATTACCAAAAACAATAAAAGTAAAACCACAATCAACTGGTTTATCCATTGAAGAAGTGGCGCAGACAAACTGGCTGGTCTCAATATCAACTATTGAAATAGATTTGTCAAAAGTCTCCCACTCAGGTCCAAAAATTGTACAGATTGGTATTGGCAATTCAACAAAATGTCGCTCAAACTCGATTAAGTAAAGGCCCTGCCGCAGTTTGCGTAACCTGAAGCCTTCACCACACCACTTTGTCCCGTCTGGATTGATACCACCGTAGACGTGTTGGATTTCTTTGCCATTTGAATCTTTAATAGTTGTCATGTCCGGTTCCTGTGAGATTGACCTGCATTAGAAAAAAGAGCAAGTTTGTGGAGCAAGAATTTAAACTTATCTATACGACAGCTAAAACTCTTGTTTAGATTTCACCAAAAACAATAAACGTGAAACTACAGTTAACAGGTCTTTCTGGTGATGAAGTGACGCAGATGAATTGGTCTGGCTGAGCCTCAATAATGGCGATCGACTTGTCAAAAGTCCTCCATTCCTGTCCATTAATTGTGCAGACTGGTGTTGGTAGTCCAGCAAAAGGTTGCTTGAACTTGACCATGTAAGTACCCTCCCTAATTCTGTCACAGTAGAAATCTTCACCAAACATGGTAGAACCGTCTTCACTTACACCACCGTAGATATGCTGGTGGTTGTCAATGATTGCCATAATTAGCTCCTGTTAAGTTTGCCAGCAATATTCTATGATAAATTCTTATGGTGTTCTCTTCTTAGGTATTTTATAATAAAGCTTGAAACTGGATATTTGCTCGTAACTGGCAACAGCCTGTTGATAACGTCCCAAATGACGGAGAGCATCACCTTCTCGATACCAACTCCAATAGTCCTTTGGTCTGGTTTGCCGCGCTTTCTCGAAACAAGCGATCGCTTCTTCGTACCAATCTAATTCTTCCAAAGCTAGATACCCCCGATTGTACCAAGCCCAATAGTCATCTGGTCGGGATTTCAATGCTTGGTCAAAACAAGCGATCGCTTCTTCGTAGTGTCCAAGCTCTCTGAGTATATTGCCTTGTTGACACCAAGCCCAATAGTCAGTAGGTTGATTTTCTAAAGCCTTCTTGTAGCTAGCGAGAGCTTTTTCAAAATCTCCCAAGGCACCCAAAACATGGCCTCGCCAGTACCAAGCCCAATAATCGTGAGGCTTGTACTCTAAGGCTCGCTCATAGCTGAACAGTGCTTCTTGATAACGTTGTTCATCCCGTAAGCCGTTTCCTTGTTGATACCAATCTTGGTAACTGTCGGGTCTACATTCTAAAGACCGATAGATTGTCATTTGTCATTTGTCAGGGTTTGAGCCGTATTTACGTTTTGTAACATAGTTCGGTTTATTTTCACCTACCTACTTATACCAAATCCGGGTTAATCACCCTCGTTTTGAGCAAACCGCAAAACTTGCTCTGAGACGTTGCATGCAACGTCTCTACAGGGTGGGACGTAGCGGGTTTATGTATACCGGATTTGGTATTATCTCATCTTGAGAGGTTCTTCAGCCTCACCATAAAAAAGCCATCCATCTGATGCTGGTGAGGCCAAACTTTAATCCAACCTTGAGGCGAACAAAAAGCAGCGGCGGAGGAACTCGGTGGTGGTGGCTCAATGTGCCAGTGGGGATGATTCTCTAGAAAGGACTCGATCACCCTTTCGTTTTCCTGAGGATGCAGGGTGCAGGTAGCATAAACGAGGACACCATTAGGCTTAACCCAAGTAGCGGCTTGTGCCAATAGTTCTCCTTGCAACTGTGCTAGTTCTGTTACCGTCTCTGGTGTACTGCGCCAACGGATATCAGGACGTCGGTGGAGAGTACCATTACCAGAACAGGGAGCATCTACCAAGACCGCGTCAGCAACAGTGGTGAATTGAGGGAAGTTGCGACTATCACCAGTGCAAATCTCAATCGACTGTAATCCCAGCCTTTGGAGATTTTCTCGCAGTTTTTTAAGGCGAGAGGCAGCGCGATCGCATGCCCAAATCTTACCTTGATCTGCCATCAATTCTGCTAGATGAGTAGTTTTTCCTCCTGGTGCCGCACAAGCATCAATCACGACATCACCGGCTTGAGGATTGAGCAGATGACTCACCAACTGAGCACTACTGTCCTGAATTGTCCACCAGCCTTCTCTAAATCCAGGTAACTGTTCAATTGCACCAGTGCCACCCCTCACTCTTAAGGCTTGGGGTAAGTGAGGCAGGCGACAAACATCAACACCAAGCGCTCCCATGGCTATCTCCACTTCCTCCATGGACACCCGTAGGGGATTTACCCGCAGATCAATCGTAGGAGATTGGTTAAACCATTGACAAAGCTGTTCTGTTGCAGCTTCTCCCAACTGTTCTAACCACATTTTGATGATCCAGTCAGGAAAGCTGTGCAAAACTCCCAACCGCTGTACAGGTTCTGTCGGTAATTGCAAAGGATCAGCCGTCTTGGCTGCTAGGCGTACATATTGCCTTAGCAAACCATTAACGACGCCAGTGAGTCCTTTAAATTTATTTTCTTTAGCTAGTTCAACGGTAGTATTAACAGCAGCAGAAGCAGGAATTCGCTCACTCTTGCGCAGCTGATATAAGCCAAGATGGAGGATGATACGGAAGTCTGGAGGTTGCTGATGGGCTTTCTTTTTACCCAGTTGGTCAATTAAGGCATCAAGAGTTCGCCTTTGTCTGACAATTCCGTATACTAACTCTGTTACCAGACGCCGGTTCACACTATTCAATTGAGCAGTTTTCAGCACCTGGTTGAGAGCAATATCAGTGAAAACACCCCGTCTATAGATTTCCCGAAGTGCTAGAAAGGCTAACTGGCGAGGATTTGGCATTTTGGGAATTGGGAATTGGGAATTGGGAATTGGGAATTGGGAATTGGGAATTGAGAATTGGGAATTGGGAATTGGGAATTGAGAATTGGGAATTGGGAATTGGGAATTGGGAATTGGGAATTGGGAATTGGGAATTGGGAATTGGGAATTGGGAATTGGGAATTGGGAATTGGGAATTGGGAATTGGGAATTGGGAATTGGGAATTGGG
>JAAHGR010000843.1 GCA_010672425.1 Symploca sp. SIO2E6 | reverse complement strand
GTCAAGAGAACCTGAGCAAATAAGTCATCTGTAGCACCAAGGGTCTCCTGTAATAGCTTTTTAACCACTCTAAATCAAGTTGGTCTACCAAAAACTGATTGAATTTACTGAGAGTAACTCCTTTAACCCCTGCCGAGAGCACGAGGTGTAAACCATCTGTATCATCAATCTTAAATTTTCTGGCATCATCTCCTACAGATTCAAGATATGTTTTAATCTTAGTTAAGTCCATAATACAGTCCTTCCATTCTGTTGCCTGTTCCCTGTTACCTTTTCCTATTGATGTAATAAAGCAACCGGCGGTATAGCTTCTTCATAGGCTTGAGCTATATTTACACCTTGGTTAAATTGCTTGAGGTTGTCAGCAAACCAGTGGACATACAGATCAACTATACCTTCTTGACCTACTTGAGTAACCTTAGATAAATTAATGTTTAAACTGACAATGGGAGGAGCTAATCCGAGTTTGAAGAAGGTCTTGGTATTCTCTTGAATGTCAGCGATTCGATAACGAGTACGCAGGGCCTGTAAGGTAAAAGCTGAGGATGGAGAGCCATGTTTTGTTTGCATATCGCTCAAAAGCTTCTCACTGGGTGTACTAGTTTTTGTCGAAATTGGAATTTGATAATTTGTTGGTGGGGTTAGAGCAGACTCTAGCAACACAGTTTCTGTTGAAAAATCTTCTGGAGAAGCATCAACAAACAAGGAATTATCTAAAAACGCTTCCATATCTGATTGATTGACCCCCAGCTTTTGGCAAATTACCTTCATCAGCTTAGGCTCCGAGCCTTTATTTTGAGCTAACCTAATTAACCTGGCAATCAATACCGACATACCAAAGCAGAGACCATTACCGGGTATGGTTTTTTCAAGAGAATCTGGAAACCAATAAACATGAGCTGAGCGATAAAACATCATATTATAGATTGGCCGCTCTATACTTTTTCCTGACTGGGCGAGATCTCGGTTTAAATGATCTTCCGATAGGGGTATTGTATCCCCTAACTTTTTGCCCAATATAGGAATAGTAGTTTTGAGTGTAGCCGCTACTTCTGCGCTGAGCCGAACCTGTCGGTAATCAATAACGGTATCTTGAGTCGAAATGAGATTGACACCGGACTTATTTTTAGTATGACAAACGGTCTGAAAACGATAGCTAGTATGCTTCATTTGTCCGGTAACATCAGTTTTAGCCACAGCGGAAGCTGGACCCAAGCTCACACCAGCTTCTGCCGCGCCACCAGCTGTTCCCTTATGTCCCCACAGGGATAGACTACAGCGAATCTTGTTTGGAGCAACAAACTGGAGATAGTATTTGTTGTCTTGCAATTCTTCTAGATTCTTCAGATACCAATCAATGGCACGTTGATGATGCTTATAAAAAACCTTGTCTCTTTGAAGTCTTTCAAATATGGTGATTAACTGCTGAGTATTTGAACCACGAACCCCCCCTTTAGTAACCTTAACATTGTTAGAAGGATTCTTCAAGAGCCACTCAGATGCTTTGTCTTTCAAATCCGCCTTTTTTTCTTGTTTTAATTGTTCTACATCAATCTTACTTGTCACCTTGTTGGCCAGAGAATAATTATTAAGATAATCGAAACTATCTCCATAGACCAACATCTCGAATTTTGACAGATAGTCATCGAGCTGAGATTTATTTTTTTGATAAAAAACACTATCCTTTTTTCTAAGTTGTTCCAATATCTGGATAAAATCCTTCCTGCTTGTGGAACCATCCACCCCAGATGTGATTGAAAATTTATCAGAGGGATTGGCCAATAACCACTGAGCTGCTTCTTGTTTCAATGTTGTTTGATCAATCCCTGCACCGATAACCGTCTTAAAAGCCTCTAGCAATTTGCTATCTAGAGCAGCATTAAAGTACCCCAAGTAATCATCATCTAATGTAATATAGGTTCCGTTGTATGCAGCAGTTACTGCACCCGATGCCTCTAGGGAGAGTGCGAATTCTTCTGGTCCGATGCTTAGGGAATCTTCCAGAGAAAACCCAGCACTTGCCTTTAGTGATCCATCCAAGGAAAGCTGACCAACCCTACCTGTTAATCTCGACAAGCAGATTGGTTGTTTGGTTTGATAATTATCTTGACTTCCTAATTTGATGTGAGATGGTTGTCGCTGCAACACAAATAAGCTATAAGCACCTTTTCCGCCTGCAATACCTGCCGTAATCGAAGTCGAGACAGGGGAAAGTCCAGCAGGGAGAGGTATAGGAGAAAATGTAAAGCTAGTACTAGCACCGAAAGATTTTTGTGAACTCCCAAAACCACAGCTGAGTTGCCCTTTGACATCTAAGCCAGATATCTGGAATTGCTTGTATAGTTCCAGGGGTTTGAGCGGTTCATCACTCTTGGAATGATCAGGAGAACGGTTTTCAAGTGCTTTTTGTGTAAGCCATTCCTTGAATGAATTTATGCTTTTGCTCTTTCCTTTCAAGACTAGTCCTCCTCAATTCAGATACTCAACAACAGTCTAAATAAGTAGGCAACAGCTCAACGGCTTAAGGTGTTCATTGAGCTTACAATATAAAATTTATTTTTACTTCGCAAGGAATATATCTTAAGCAATACTCCTTGCTTGCTGTAAGATATCTTACAGTAATGTTATTAAGCAATGATTGCTTAACATTTTGTATTAAAACTCTTAAATACTGACCAGAGAGATTTTAGATTTTAGATTTTAGATTTTAGATTTTAGATTTTAGATTTTATATCGAAGAATTAAAACGGTCACAAGCCCCTAAATTTATTTATGGAATAAATCTACAATCTACAATCTACAATCTTTAATTGCTTGACTTAACCCCTTTTTGAGACAATAGCGACAACCCTGTAGAGACGTTGCATGCAACGTCTCTACATGCAACGTCTCTACAATGTGGTACATAACGGGGGTATCTGTGCCGGATTTGGTATTACTTCCATTCTCCTTGAAGCGTAAAAGCAGCCCAATAATAGGGAGCCTTCCATTGAGTCTCTTGTTGCATTTCCAACTGTGCAGCTCTCAAAGCTGCTGTTGCTGACAAACCCTCCTCCAACATATTGCGGTAGAATCGCTTCATCATCTCTGCTGTAGCAGCATCACTAACATTCCACAGACTTACCAAAACTCGTGGGGAACCTGCATACATGAAACC
>JAAHGR010000842.1 GCA_010672425.1 Symploca sp. SIO2E6 | reverse complement strand
TGCCTATTTCTGCGAGCTGCTGAGGACTCGAGGTAAAATGTACCTGATACCGGATCCAGTGAAGACCTCTGGGCGCCGATTTCTTGAAAAGGGCATTTGGAAAGTCACCTGGTTCGACACTCGCATGTGGATATGGTTCAAATTAGGCCAAGACGTATCCCGCTATGCAGCAGGATATTGGCATCACAACTTAAGCGTTAACTCTCCACGAGATCCTTAAGGGGTGGTAATCCACTTTAAGAGTTGATAAATTACCTTTTTTCCCACTAGTGGCGTGGCACAGCTAAAAATGTAGGTTGGGTCGAGGCAACGAGACCCAACACAGCTCCCTCCCTTGTTGGGTCTCGCTCTCGCTCTACCCAACCTACATATTCTACTATTTTAGCTGTGTCGCGCCACTACAAAATCTATTCTTTAGACTAGATTTATAAGTTGACCACTTCATAACGAAGTTGTTCTTGTCCTAGCTGGAATGAATCATCTGCAAACAGAGTTTTTCTGGAAAGGACGAAGTCCCCGTTACGAGTTTGCTGAGAGACTTTCACTGCTTTCACACGCTTGGGGAGATATTGCAGCTGTCCTTCTGAGAAGCCTGAATCGTAGCTGATGGAAATCCCACCATGCTCTTCAGTTAACTCTTCGGAGGAGAAGAAAAGCAAGTGATCCCGAGCCACCAAGTCTTCAACTGAAAAGTGTTTGCCAGTGTGACAGTCAAGTCCAGGAATAACCAACAGATCTTGGTTTGCCGGAGGATAATACCAGCCGATTGTTTGGGAGGTAAACTCAACTCCTGCTTCTGGATTGAAAATTGCCACAAGGTAAGTGTAGCCCGAAGGAACTGCTGAGTCGAAAGAATCGAGTAGTTCTTGACTTGCTGAAGCGACACCAGTTATGTCCCACTCACTAAGAATATGGTCGAGGTTATAAAGACTGTTTGTCAGGCAGACTGTATAGGCACCAACCTCAAAGATATCTATATAAGGAGAAAAGCTGAGACTTTTTGACCTGAAACCACGAGAGCCACGCATACCTTCGGCGAGTTTTGCCTCATAAGCTTCTTTCATCGTCTTCAGTGGATCGCCATCGAACAAGACAATGTTGTCCCGACTCATCTGGTAACCCTGCTTAACTGGAATCGTTAAAACCATTGCATTACGCGAGCCAGTTTGAAAGGAAGGTTCAGCAAGTATAGTGGTAGAACCAGACATCGCGGTAGCAAGGTTGCGGCTTTGCTGTCTCGAATAGGATAGAAGAGTCTCATTAAACGGTCTCACGCTATTTGCATAGAGACCAAGATGGTAGAGCATACCTTCCCGAGTGAATTCATGGATAGCTGCTAGAGTTTTACTGAAGTCTACGGGCAAAAGTGCAATACACATAGAGATGATAAGTTTATCGCTGCACACAAGCAGGCTTGTACAGAATTGTAGCTCCTACTGGGAATTGGGAATTGGGATCACCCAAATACTACTCTCGATGCCATGCTTGATCTACCTCAGGCTGTACTTCCTGTATTATAGGTATAGCGCAGCGTGGCGTAAATGGGCATATTAGGGGATAATTTAGATACAAAACCCGCCCAAGGGATAACCATTAGTTTTTTTATAAACCACAAAGACACAAAGTTCACAAAGAGAAAGAAGAGAGGACATCTAATCTACAAGAGCAAGTGCTCACTTGTTCAAGGAAATTACCTACCACCTATTAATTGAGAGGGTCAATATGATGGTTAATCCAGTTCTCACTCAACAACCACCAACATCGCCAAAACTTCAACAGCAAGTACCAGGGGTAGAAACGTCTTTACCAATATCCCTAGAGAAATTTATACTAAATCCCCTTGATGGCATAGAATGGGTCGATGGTAAGCTAATCAAAAAAACAGGGATGACCTTCAAACATAGTGTAACTCAATCTGAGCTTTCTTATAGCTGGAAAAACTACAATAATACTAGCGGATTGAGCGGGAAAGTGGCTACTGAAGCACCTTGTAGAACTAACAGACAAGTGCGTCGTCCTGATGTAGTTTATGTTACTCAAGAAATACTCGACCAATATGGTGAATTTAAGGTCTTACCTCAAAGCTTTCCCTTGATTGCAGAGATTGCTTCCCCAGATGACAAAGCCGAAGAACTATTTGCCAAGGCTCAGGAATATTTGGCATCAGGTTGTCAGGAAGTTTGGTTGGTTTTTCCTGAAGCTAAACTGGTTATGATTAATAATGGAGAACGTTGGCTACTGTTTAACCAGAATGAAGTCGTTAGTACTCAAAATGTTTTGCCAGGGTTTGAAGTGGTTGTTAGTGATCTAGTAGATTAGTTGTATTTAAAATATAGCGTTATAGTTCCCATTTCTTAATGTGATAGAAAAGAAAGAAGCTCTTACCCATTGCTTTTACCGTGAATACTCCCAGTCACGCAATTATTAACCTTGCCCTAATTAGCAGCCAACAGTATCATCCTCAAGATGCTTTGCCTATTACTATTGGTGCAGTGTTGCCAGATGCTCCAATCTTTATTCTCTACTTTTGGGCAAAGTTGGTACGTCGCCAAACAGAGCAGCAGATTTGGTCACAAACCTATGAATTACCTTTTTGGCAAAACCTGGTTGCTACTTTTCACTCTATTCCCCTAGCACTAATATTAGTCCTCATTACCCATTACTGGGGATGGCAACAGGGAGAACTCCTGTGTCTGAGTATGGTATTTCACTCCCTACTGGATCTCCCGGTTCATCATGATGACGCCCACAGACATTTTTTCCCCTTGAGCAACTATCGTTTTATTAGTCCTTTTTCCTACTGGAATCCGAAGCATCACGGTAAAGCTGTTTCTTTGGTAGAGAAACTAATGGTTTTGGGGGCAACTTTTTATGTCTTCCCGGAGCTCAACTCTTGGGTGGGTAAAGGATTACTCATTGCTGTTAACTTGTTTTATCTGGGCACTTTGATCTACTTGCGGATGATTAAACCTAAAATAATAATACTTAGTTAACACTTATTCTCCCAAACCAGAATCAGGTGTTAGGGTGTTAGACGTGGTGTTAGGTTGTTAGACGTGTGCCAATTCCCAATTCCCAACTCCCAATTCCCAATTCCCAATTCCCAATTCCCAATTCCCAATTCCCCATTCCCCATTCCCCATTCCCCATTCCCTAAA
>JAAHGR010000841.1 GCA_010672425.1 Symploca sp. SIO2E6 | reverse complement strand
TAACAGTGACTGCAATGGTGCAGCTAATATTTTAAGAAAGGTAAGCTCACAGCTAAAGTTATCTTTAGTCAAGGTGCGTAGGGCAGTGTTGAGTCTGCCAAAACGATATGATTTAACAAATCTATCTAAATTATATCGTAAGCTTTCGTGAAGAGCGCGGTTTTAACCCGCTCGGAACAACCGCTTAGAATCCCCGTCTTTTTAAAGCGGGGAGAACTCAATTACAACCAAAAAGCTGATACCATAAGGAAATCTTCTCTTGGTCTAGTTGCAGCCAGACTTGCCCAAAAAAAGCAAACAGAATCTGTACAATTAACCAAATACTTACTCCTAGATAAAATAAATCCAATACATTCTTGTTGGAAGCCAATACGGACAAGCTTAACAACTCTTAACATCTTCTTTGCACCTGAGTGGGGAAATCCCTGGGTAACCAAGGAATTATAGTGCCCAAAACTAGGATAAATGCTTCATTCTTTCTTACTTGTTACTTGTTATACCAAATCCGGTATCGATATACCCGCTATATCTCACCCTGTAGAGACGTTGCATGCAACGTCTCTACAGGGTTGTCGCGGTTTACCAAAGCGGCTCCATTGTAACCGGATCTGGTATTACTTGTTACTTGTTACTTATTCAGCAGACCCTAATTACAGCTTACTAGCTAAAATAGCACACAGAAAACGCTCAACCATTTCCAACTCTCCTGGAACCCGATAGAGGGAAAGATCTTGAGTAATGTGTTTCGACTGGCGATTGAGGGTACCAAATCGCCATGCTTCTCCAGTGGTAACTGCTCCCACTAACAGAGGCTGTAACTCAACAGCAGGGGTTTTTTCCCATTGATCTAAGGAAATCATTTCCACTGCCATCTGATTAAATCCTTTCGTAATATCCTCTTGTTTGGCTTCTACGACTAACAGGTTCGTTTGAGTTTTGAGAAAATAATCTAGATTGCCCTGTAGCCAGTGAGAAACATGAATCGAGTACTCAATCCGTAACTGGGCATGGGTGTAATGTACAATATCTGTAATCACTGGTGCAATTAGCACTTCCCGGCGTGCGGCTTCATTAGTCAAATCAATGTAGAACAAGATTTCGTCGATGCGTTGTCGAGTCTCTGTTAGTCTATCTAAAATGGAGCAAGAGGACTCCCGTTATAGCGATAGCTTAACGGGAGATGAATTGCGACCAACAAATAAAATCGACCAACGGGAGACTGCTGACACCGGTTGTCAGCTTGTGTAGATTAGTTTAAAATAAGCTAAGCATTAACAAACACTCAAGAAATGCTTACCTTAACTTACGAGTACAAACTAATCCCAGACAAGCAGCAAATATCTGTAATAGAACAGACATTAAAAGTTTGCCGCTCTGTTTGGAACTATGCGCTCAGAGAGCGTAAGGATTGGTTAAAATCTCGTAAATCACCGGTTAATGCTTGTTCTCTAGAACAGGAATATATTATTCCATGTGATGTCCCTTATCCCAATTATCACAATCAAGCCAAATCCTTAACAAAAGCGAAGAAGACTAACGAACGGCTCAAATCAGTTAACGCTCAAGTGCTACAGCAAGTTTTAAGGAATCTGGACAGAGCGTTTGCGGATATGCAGTCTAAAAAGTTAGGTTTTCCTCGCTTTAAAAACAAGTACAGGATGCGCTCTTACGTGTATCCTCAAATGCTCAAAGATTGTGTCAAAGGAAATCAAATAAAATTGCCACAAATAGGATGGGTAAAGTTTAGAAAGTCAAGGGATATTCCGGATGGGTTTGAAATAAAACAAGCTCGTATTGTTAGAAGAGCATCTGGTTATTTTGCGATGCTATCAATACAATTAAATGTGAATATTCCTGAGGTTCAGTTTAAGGGGCATCCTTTGGGTATTGATTTGGGGTTGGATAAATTCTTAGCAACTTCTGATGGAGAACTTGTCGATAGACCTCGTTTTTTAGACCAGCTACAAAGCAAGCGAAAGTTGCTGCAACGTAGATTAAAAAATAAGAAGAAAGGGTCGAATAATCGAGACAAGCTTAACCAGAAAATAGCTAGACTACACCAAAAGATTTCAGATACTCGTAAAGACTGGCATTTTAAGTTAGCGCACCATCTTTGTGACCAAGGAAAATCAATATTTATAGAGGATATTGATTTTAGTTCATGGGGAAGAGGAATGCTGTCTAAGCATTGTCTGGATGCGGCTTTTGGACAATTTGTGAACATCCTGAAATGGGTAGCCTGGAAGCGAGATGTTTTTGTGGCTGAGGTGGATAATAATTTCACATCACAAATATGCCCTAATTGTGGTTTTCATACGGGCAAAAAAAGTTTGGGAATCAGAGAGCATCATTGTCCTGAATGTGGATACAAAACACATTCCAGATGTAGCCGCAGCACAAGTAATTAGAAATCGTGGTATTGAAGAAAATGCGCTAGGGCATAGCGTGTATGAAAACGCCTGTGGAGATGATGGGACGGGGGCTGTGCCTAGTTACCAATCGGTGAAGCAGGAACTTTTAAATGTGAGTTTAAGAATCCCCCATTATACTGCTCCCGCAGTTAATGGGGGAGTATGTCAACTAAGTTTCCAGCGTAGGATTCTAGCTCAATTAGATTGCGACTGAACGAGTAGCCATATTCTGCGAGCAAGTCATCGGAAGCTATGTTGAGTTTGCCAATCTGGCTAAAGGTATAAGATTTATTGGTATCAAGAATAGTCATAAGAGTGAAATAGGAGAATTTAGAGATGAAATCATCGTTGCTTTATGAACAGGACATTTTACTCTGGGTTGAAGATACAGTTGCCAAACTTAAGGCACGGGATTTTGAAAACCTGGATCTCGAAAACTTAATTGAAGAGGTAGAGTCTTTGGGCATTTCGCAAAAGAAAGAATTGACGAGTCGCTTGATGGTGATTCTGGAACACCTGTTAAAGCGTCTGTATGTAAATTCTCCTTATGACTTTAATGGTTGGGAGAGAACAATCCGTACCCAACGCAATGATCTGGAACTTCTCCTGGAAGATGCACCGAGCTCAGGGGGTGACAAGCAGGCTGAAGTCTTGATGAATAAAGCTTTTCATCCCATTGATCTACAAAAAGATAAGCGCTTATTGACAGGTTTATTGAGAATGAAATTAAGTTACAGTGTTTTTTGATAA
>JAAHGR010000840.1 GCA_010672425.1 Symploca sp. SIO2E6 | reverse complement strand
AATCCTTGCACCTTCACCAGGGAAATCCCTGGGTGACCTAGGGATTCTAGTGCCCAAAACGCGGGATAAATGCTTCATTTCTTGTTACTTGTTACTTGTTACTTGTTACTTATTCAGCAGACCCTACTTATTCCCTCATTTTAGGGGTGAATGGCAAGATGTGATGTTCCACTTTGGCCAGGGTATGTTACTATATAAGAAAGTCGGAACCCTAGAAGCCAAAAAGAAGCCCTACCGGTTGGGTTAAATCGGATTATTTTGAAATATTGCGGCTCTCACTTATCCTCAAACTAGGGTAAGTGACAGCGGCAATATTGTTAAATTATTATCCCGATGGGGCGGGTTCACCAATGCGGCAAACACATTAACCAATCAATTTGATAAACCCGCCCCTGCGATACCGGTAGAGCGGGTCTATTTCAATTGTACTATGGCTGCCTTTATTTCGGATTAACCCGCCCCTACGAGTACACGTTTTTTTTGGGGATTATGATCTAATTGTCCAATTTCTCATCCCAGGTTAATCCAACCAATTCCTATATCAATAAATTGCGCTCGCCTACTTCACCAGCTTGTGCTGATCGCATTTTGTTAATAGTTATCGAATCTGCCAACATCGATATCACCAGTATTGCATACGCCCTATTGCATACGCCTTTGTTGGGTCTCGTTGCCTCGACCCAACCTACATTTTTAGGTGTGTCACTAAATCCATAAATTGCGCTCGCCTACTTCACCAACTTAACGCTGAGGGCATTTTGTTAATAGTTATCGAATCTGCCAACATCGATATCACCGGTAGGGGCGTATTGCATACGCCCAAATGACCGTATATGCGCAGACCTATTCCATTATTAGTAATAATAGCAAACAATCAGTAAAATTACAAGCGATCGCATAGTTTTATTTGGATCTCGCGATTGCTTGCAGCACCAGCGTAGCTGATCACTACCCTCAACCTACTTATTCCCTCATTTTAGGGGTGAATGGCAAGATGTGATGTTCCACTTTGGCCAGGGTATGTTACTATATAAAAAAGTCGGAATCTTAGAAGCTAAAAAGAAGCCCTGCCGATTGGGTCAAATCGGATTGTTTTGAAATATTGCGGCTCTCACTTATCCTAAAACTAGGGTAAGTGAGAAGACCTCAGTCCTGAAAACACATTAACCAATCAATTTGATAAACCCGCCCCTGCGATACCGGTAGAGCGGGTCTATTTCAATTGTACTATGGCTGCCTTTATTTCGGATTAACCCGCCCCTACGAGTACACGGTATTTTTTTTGTATTATGAGCTAATTGTCCAACTTCTCATACCCGGTTAATCCAACCAATCCCTATATCAATAAATTGCGCTCGCCTACTTCACCAGCTTGTGCTGCTCGCATTTTGTTAATGGTTATCGAATTTGCCAACATCGACACCACCAGCATTGCATACGCCCTATTGCATACGCCTTTGTTGGGTCTCGTTGCCTCGACCCAACCTACATTTTTAGGTGTGTCACTAAATCCATAAATTGCGATCGCCTACTACACCAACTTAACGCTGAGGGCATTTTGTTAATAGTTATCGAATCTGCCAACATTGATATCACCGGTAGGGGCGTATTGCATACGCCCAAATGACCTTATATGCGCACGCCTATTCCATTATTAGTAATAATAGCAAACAATCAAGAAAATTACAAGCGATCGCTCAACCCAGCCTGCAATTTTACATTGAATTCAATCTAAAATCTAAAATCTAAAATCTAAAATTTCCCTTCCAAAAACCTTACCAGTTGCTCCAACTTCGACCAAGCAACTCCACTAGCCATAACCTCCCTAGCTAGTTTAATACCTGCTTCGTGGTCTTCTAGGGGTACAACTTCTCCCACCTGTAGCGCCAAAGAAGCATTCAACGCCACCACATCCTGCTGAGCAGGAGTTCCTTTTCCCTGCAATACCTGCTGCAAAATAGTCACATTTTCCTCAACATCCCCCCCTCGTAAAGCTGCTGTCGGTGCGGGAGTTAAACCCAACTGTTGGGGATTCAGGGTAGACAGATGTACTTCCCCTGCTGAGAGTAAGGCCAAATCTGTGGCATCTGCTAAGCCTGCTTCATCGAGTTTTTCCCTTCCATGAAGGACAAAAGCCTTTGGTGTTCCCATCTGAGACAAAGCTTGGGCAACAGTTGCCACAAACTGGGAGTCAAATACGCCAATTATCTGACCCGTAGGGCGCAAGGGATTCACCAGAGGTCCCAACAAATTAAATACCGTCCGCACCTTCAAAGTTTGCCGTAGGGGAGCCACCGCTTTCATCGCTGGATGCCAACCACGAGCAAACAGAAAAGTTACCCCTACTTCCGACAGGGCCGCTTGCACTGTTTCTGATGGTGCTGATAAATTAACCCCCAATGCTTCTAGCACATCTGCCGAACCAACTTTACTAGAAGCCGAACGATTACCATGTTTAGCAACCAGCACACCAGCCGCAGCAGCAACAAAAGCCACAGCAGTAGAGATATTAAAAGTTGAGGCCCCATCTCCCCCAGTACCACAGGTATCAATCACCGGTGTCTTGTGAGCGATCGCTTGTTGCTGTAAAGATTGGGATTGTAATACCTGAGCCATCCCCGCTAATTCTGTTGCCGAGACACCCTTAGCCTGGATAGCCGCCAGAATTGCTCCCGATAACACCGGAGGGATTGACTCATCGAGCCATCCCTGCATCAGCTGTGATGCCTGATCACTGGATAAGGATTGTTTGTCTAGTAATTGTTGTAGGAGGTTGGGACTGTTGGTCATTTGTTGTTTGTCATTTGTTGTTTGTCATTTGTTGTTTGTTGTTTGTTGTTAGGCGCTCACTAATAATACTACAGCATAGGCTGCAATTCCTTCTTCTCTTCCTACTGGACCTAGCTTTTCGTTGGTGGTGGCTTTGATGCCGATTTGATTGGGTTCTAATTCGAGGACTTGACTGAGGCGATCACGCATTGTCTTAATATGAGGCTTGAGCTTGGGTCGTTCTGCGATAACTACTGAGTCGATATTGCCAATCGAAAAATCATGCGATCGCACTAGCTGATGTACCTGATGCAATAATTCTAGACTATCTGCTCCTGCCCATTTGGGGTCGCTGGGGGGAAAATAATGACCAATATCTCCCAGACTCAGGGCACCTAGCATGG